>QMME01000031.1 GCA_003647095.1 Deltaproteobacteria bacterium | reverse complement strand
GGTTCCCGGGGACAGGCCCACAAATTTCTGTGGATTTGCGAGGACCAAAGTGGTAGTCCCACAGGAAATGGTACCCGTCGCGAGCTACGACTGCCTGTCGCTCAAGCTGCTCTGCCGATGCTCCAGCTGCGGTTCGGCAATTCCGGTAAACTTCCCGACCAACAACGTCACCTGCACGAACTGCCGGGCCGAGAATCAGCTACCGGAAGCAGCCTGGAAGACGGTCATGACAATGGTACCGGCACCGGACACCATGGCCTACGGCACAGAGAAGGGGTTCAATCACGACAAGGGCGGGGTCCGCCTGGACTGCACGGTGAAGAAAGACTACCCGCACTGCCCGGCCTGCGGAGGCCAGCTGCTTCCTACTCCACCGGGAGACGGCTGCCGGTGCCGGAAATGCGACGCCCGGCAGCCGGCCAAGCCCGCACCCCGCTGGTTTACCGGCCTGCGCGCCCGCAACTGGGGAGGAGGCAAGCTCGACATCACCGGCATCCACGGCGATGATTCCCCTCCCCCACCACCAACCAAGAAGGCCGTAAGCGTATCCTGCAACAGTTGCGGTGCCAAGCTCGAGAGCAACGGCACCAGCCGCTCGGTGGAATGCTCGTACTGCGGAACGATGAACGTGCTACCGGATGAAGTATGGCGAGCCCTTCATCCACCCCAGGCCGCCAAGCCGTGGTGGATCCTGTGCCACATCAGGACCGACCACAGGAAGATCCCCTGGACGGCCGGGGCCATGGCAATAAACCTCTTCACCGGCATGCTTGCCGTCCTGGCGGTTTTTTCGATCTTCGTGATCCTGCCGATTGCCATACCCTGGCTGATCGCCATCGAACGTCTGGAACTGCTGGTCTATGGATATCTGGCACTGGTCGCGCTCCTGGCTGTCATCGCCGGAGGGAGCAATCTGCGCCGGGTGGGCGTGGTAAAGCCAGAAAACGAACTGGTGGCACGACTGGGGAAGTTCGAACGGGAGCGCATCGAGGTCGAACTGTTGGACCCTGCCGACTTGTCCCGGGTAGTGGACCGTTCCCACATCACCATCCGCGGATCATTGGCCAGGGAACACTACCAGAAGCTCGGCGGCCGGGGCGGCCTGCTGCGGGCCTGGCGCTCCCCCAAAAGCGGTCGGGTCTTCGTCCAGAAAACCCCCACGGGGCTGGTGCTGGCGGGAACGACGGTGACTGCAGCCAGGGCGTGAGTAAGAAACGGCACCAGGCTAAACAGTCAAGATCGTCCCCAGGTCTTCCACCCGCTGCCAACCCAGGCGGCGGGCGGTCCGCGCGGTCTCCTCGTCCCGGCAGAAGGCCACCGTCTGCGGGCCGAAGCCGGGCCCGTCGCGCTCGTCATCCATGATCTCGACATCATCCGGGTCGCCAAAGACGCAACCGCTCAGGGGCAGCACCCCCATCACCACCCGGGCGGCCTCGCTCACCGGCAAGGCCGCTGGGATCACCTCGGCCCCCAGCCGGCTCAACCTCCGTCCCCAGCGGGCGGCCCGACCTACCAGCACCAGGCGCCGGCCCTGCAGCGGCCGGCGGGAGTACCAGTCGAGCCTGCCGGCGTGGCGCACCGTGGGCCCGATGACGAACAGCGCCGGCGGTTCGATCCCGGCCCGCTTCACCTCCCCGACCACCGTGGCCACGGTGGCCACCACCGAGCGCTGGGCCGAGGTTGTGGCCCGCGCGATCACCGCCGCCGGGGTGTCCGGGTTCATGCCCGCCTCGAGCAGCCGGGCGGTAACCTGGGGCAGGCTGGTCACCCCCATGTAGCCGAGCAGGGTGGCGTGGGCGTCCGCGGCCAGCAAGTCCCAGCGCACCTGGGGACCGCTGCTCTTCTTCGCCTCGTGGGCGGTGACCAGGGTCACCCGCACCACCTCGCGCCGGTGGGTGACGGGAATACCGGCGTAGGCCGGCGCGGCCAGCCCGGCGGTCACGCCCGGCACCACCTCGAACTCGATGCCGGCGGCCGCCAGCGCCTCGGCCTCCTCGCCGCCGCGCCCGAAGACGTAGGGATCCCCGCCCTTGAGCCGCACCACCCGCAACCCCCGGCGGGCCAGCCGCACCAGCAGGTCGTTGATCTCTTCCTGGGGCACGGGGTGATGGCCGGCCTGCTTGCCCACCGGGTGCAGCTCCACCCGGCCGGGCAGGTCCGTCGGCAGCGCCGTGGCCGCCAGGCGGTCGTAGACCACGGCGTCGGCCTCCATCAGCCGTTGCCGCCCGCGCAGAGTGAGCAGGCCGGCGTCTCCCGGGCCCGCTCCCACCAGGAAGACGGAGCCTGCCGCCGGAGTCGTCTCCCCGGCAGAACCGCCCGTACTTTCTGAGGAATCCGAGGTATCGGGCGCCACCGGCGAACCGACCTCCGTCCCTCCTTCGAGCACCTCCGTCCCCTGCCGCACCTGCCGCAGCAGATCGGCTTGCTGTTCCTCGGTGGGAACCCGCACCCGCAGGCTGGCCTCGTCGACGGTGGCGGCGAAGAAGGCATCGTAGGCCGCCTCCCTTTGCGGGCGCTCGTCGTGAGCCCGGCGCACCGCCCGGCGAAAGCGGGCCGCCGCGTCCATCCACTCGGCCCACTCCTCGCCCAGGCGCCGCTCCAGCAGCTGGCGGATGCGCCGCACCGCGAAGGGAGCCTCTCCCGTCGAGGCCACCGCCAGCTGGAAGGCCCCGCGGCGTACCCGGGCCGGCAGGTGGAAAGCGCACAGCTCCGGGTCGTCGGCGACGTTGACCCACACCCCGGCGGCACCGGCATCCTCGGCCACCAGGCGGTTGACCTCGCGGTCGTCGGTGGCGGCGAACACCAGCCGGTACCCGGCGGCTTCCCCGGGCCGGTAGGCGCGCCGCTCCAGCCGGGCCCCCGGCCCGGCACACAGGGAGCGCAGGGGCTCGCAGGCCCGCTCGGCCACCACCGTCACCCGGGCACCTTCCTCGAGCAACCCCTTGACCTTGCGCAGGGCCACTCCGCCACCGCCCACCACCAGGCAGGCCCGGCCCCGTAGATCGAGCATCACCGGATACATGTCAGACTCCTGGCGGGTCCTCTCCACGGCGCCCGCGTGGCGGCCACCCTACCAGTACCGCGGAGGAGCAATCAATAGGAATGAGTTCCCAGCACCACCTTGACGCCGAACTTCTTCTCCAGGGTGATCTTGAGATCGTCCCAGTCGATGGGACATTCGGCCGTCTCCATGGCCAGCTTGACACAGGTGCCGAAGTGAATCACCTCCACCTCGCGATCCAGCATGCCGGTGATCTCCTTGAGCAGCTTCACCCGGGGCACCACCAGTCCCGGGCAGTCACCGCAGTCGGTCATGGCACAGAGATCGACCTCGTCGTAGGCGGCGAACTCGGCATCCCTGTTCTTGATGGCCTTGTAGCACTTGGCACAGGCGATACAGGAATAATCCTTCACCTTCTTGCAGTAGATAATGGCTATCTTGGCCATGTCCTTCTCCCTGCCTCAGGCTGCCTTGAGGCTTTCGCGCACGGTGATGGCGATCTTGTACAGGCCGCTCAACACCAGGGCGCCGATGGCATAGATACCGAAGGTAATCAGCAACTCCACCAGGGTGGGGCTGTACTCGGTGACCTCGCCCAGGGGGTTGGGAACGAAGCCGGCGATGATCAGCGTCAGCCCCTTCTCCATCCACAGGGCGGCGAATATCGCCAGGCAAGCCAGGGCCAGGGTCTTTTCGTTGCGGCGCACCTGCGGGAAGAACATCGCCACCAGGGCGGCCACCCCCAGCAACTGGGAGGTCCAGGCCCACGGCACCAGGGCGTGGTGTCCTTCCAGGCCCAGAAACAGGTACTGGAAGTAGTGCAGGTGCTCGGGCATGTCGCTGTAGATGCCGGTGAACAGTTCCACCAGCACGAAGAAGATGTTGGCGGCCATGGCGTAGGTGACGATGACGGCCACCTTCTGGATGCCTTCCCGCCCCGGGTCGAAGCGGCTTACCCGACGCACCAGCAGGCACAGCAGGATCAGCAGGCTGGGGCCGGCGGCGAAGGCCGAGGCCAGGAAGCGCGGGGCCATGATGGCCGTCATCCAGAAGGGTCGTGCCTCCAGGCCGGCGTAGAGAAAGGCGGTGACGGTGTGGATGCTGATGGCCCAGGGGATGGAAAGGATGATGATGGGCCGGATCCAACGCGGCGGCGCCACTCCCCGCCGCTCGGCGCCGAAGGTGACCAGGGAGATGAGGATGTTCAGCAGCAGGTAGCCGCTGAGCACCATCACGTCCCAGAACATGGGCGAGTTGGGGGTGGGGTGCAACAACACGTTGAGCACCCGCTGCGGCTGGCCCATGTCCACGAACACGAACAGCATGCACATGATCACCGAGGGTATGGCCAGGAACTCGCCCAGGATGGTGAGCTTGCCGAAGGCCTTGAAGTTGTGCAGGTAGTAGGGCAACACCACCATCACCGCCGAGGCGGCCACGCCCACCAGGAAGGTCAGCTGGGCGATGTACAGCCCCCAGGAAACGTCCCGGCTCAAGCCGGTGACCCCCAACCCTTCCCGCAACTGGTACAGGTAGGCGGCGAACCCGGCCAGGATGACCAGCGCCAGGAAGGCGATCCACATCCAGTAGCGGCGACTGCCTTGAAGTGCTTTTTCCAGCATGGCTTCCTCACACGACGTAGAACACGTGGGGTTCGGTTCCCAGGCCGGGCTTGCGCCGCAGCGTGGTCTTGGTACGCAACAGTTGCGACACCGCCGAGTTGGGATCTCCCACATCCCCGAAAACCATGGCTCCCGGTCCGGCCACCCGCACGGCGGCCTCCACGCAGGCCGGCTCCAGCCCGCGGGCCAGGCGCTCGGTGCAGAAGGTGCATTTCTCCACCACTCCCTTGGTGCGGTGCGGGTAGTCGGGGCGAGGATGATCCAGGTACTTGAGGGGATCTTCCCAGTTGAAGCTGCGCGCCCCGTAGGGACAGGCGGCGATGCAGTAGCGGCAACCGATGCAGCGGTGCATGTCCATCATGACGACGCCGTCCGGGCGCTTGAAGGTGGCCTGGGTGGGGCACACCCGCACGCAGGGAGGCCGCTCGCAGTGGTTGCAGAGCACCATCACCGGGTTCTCCAGCAGGTCGCGCCGGTAATCGTGGTGCGCCTGCTCGGGAAAGGCATTCTCGAAACCGGTGGACCAGATCCACTTCACCTCGTGCTTGTGCTCGGGCACGTGGGGCACGTTGTGGACCCGGTGGCAGGCCTCGGCACAGGCCCGCTGCACCGCCGGAGACGAGCACTTGTTGACGTCGATCACCAGCGCCCAGCGCCGGGCCGCCCGTCCGCCCGGCCAGGTTTGCGTCTTGCCGCCACCGGCCAATGCCTTGACCACCGGCACCGCCCAGGCGGCTCCGACGGCGGCCGAGCCGGCGACCTTGAGAAAGTTGCGGCGACTTTCATCCATGGCTCACTCCTCCTCCGGCGCCAGGTGGCAATCCCAGCAATAGGGCTTCACTTCCAGGTAGTCGTGGCAGCGGTCGCAGAAGCGGGCCCGGCTGCGATGGCATTCCAGGCAGTTGTTGGTCAGGCTCATGTCGTAGCGACAGATGCCCTGCTGGCAGAAACCGCCGGTGCAATCCTCGTCGCGCGAACAGGGCCAGCGCTTGTCGGGCAGGTATACCCGCTGGCCATTGCGTACCACTTCGTCGCGCCAGTGGTCGAGCAGATCCATGTGCCAGGCCTTCATGTAGGCGGTGTCCTCGACGCAGTGCTTCTGGCCGGTGGGACGCTCCGGGTCCGGCCGGTAGTCGGCCTGGCCGGCCGCCAGGGTGAACCAGAAGGGAAAGGTCAGCCCGGCGACGAAGATCACCAGTCCGCCGATAATCTTGCCCGAGTCATGCATTGCCTGCTTCCTCCCTCAGTTCGTCGACGGGTTCCAGGCGCAGGTTGAGCTTGCGCTCGTTCTCACCCTCGAACACCATGGCATTGGCCACCAGCTCGTGCAGGCCGGTCACCTTCACCCCCGGGGCCCAGAAGTCGCACACCGTCACCAGGGTGGCCCGGTCGATGGCGCAGATGGCACAGAGCTGGTTGACGTCGTATTTCTCCTGCACGTGGCGTACCGCCATTCCCCGCGGCATGCCGCCGCGCAGGCGCATCTCCATGTTCTCGTCGGTGCCCAGCCCGGCGCCGCCGCCGCAGCAGAAGGTCTGCTCGCGGATGGTGTTTTCCGGCATCTCGTAGAAGTTGTTGCAGACGTGGCGCAGGATGTAGCGGGGCTCCTCGAACAGGCCCATGGCCCGGGCCGGGTTGCAGGAATCATGGAAGGTGACCCGGATGTGATCGTTGCGGCTGGGATCGAGCTTGAGCTTGCCGTGCTTGATGAGATCGGCGGTGAACTCGGCGATGTGCACCACCTTGGTGGAACGGGCGTTCTCGAATACCGTGCCGGTGATGGGCGAGCGCGGCACTTCCAGGAAATCGGCCGGGCCGTTGACGGTGTCCATGTACTGGTGCACCACCCGCCACATGTGGCCGCACTCGCCGCCCAGGATCCACTTCACCCCCAGGCGCTTGGCCTCGGCGTACAACTTGGCGTTGAGGCGCTTGATGGTCTCGGCCGAGGTGAACAGGCCGAAGTTGCCGCCCTCCGAGGCGTAGGTGCTCCAGGTGTAGTTGAGCCCCAGCTCGTGGAACAGCAGCATGTAGCCCATGCAGGTGAAGGTACCCGGGTCGGCCAGGAAATCACCCGAGGGGGTGACGAAGAGGATGTCGGCACCCTTCTTGTTCAGGGGAATGTCCACCTTGACGCCGGTGGCTTCCTCGATGTCCTCGGCGAAGAACTCCAGGGTGTCCTTCAGGCCGTGGGGCTGGATGCCCAGGTGGTTGCCGGTGCGGAAGCAGTTGGCCACCGGCTCGATGACCCAGTTGACATAGATGCCCAGCAGCCCCAGCAACTCCCGGGCCATCATGGTGATCTCGGCGGTGTCGATGCCGTAGGGGCAGAACACCGAGCAGCGCCGGCACTCGGTGCACTGGAAGAAGTAGTAGAACCACTCCTTGATGACGTCGATGGTGAGCTTGCGCCCGCCCGCCAGGCGGCCGAGGATCTTGCCGGCGGTGGTGAAATCGTTGCGGTACACCGAGCGCAGCAACTCCGCCCGCAGCACCGGCATGTTCTTGGGGTCGCCGCCGCCGATGAAGAAGTGGCACTTGTCGGCGCAGGCGCCGCAGCGCACGCAGACGTCCATGAACACCTTGAAGGAGCGATACTTGTCCAGCCGCTCGCGGATTCCCTTGAGAACAATCTCCTTCCAGTTGTCGGGCAGCTTCCAGTCCTCGTCGGTGACCGCCCAGTCGCGCGGGTTGGGCAGCCCCAGGTACTCCAGGTGCTTGGCCTTGCCGGGATAGATCCAGGTGCCGGGGCGGAACTCCACCGGGGTATCCATCCAGCCGCCGGCGGGTGGACGGTGGCTCACCGCGGCGATCTGCTGCGGGTCGTAGTACTCCATCTGGTCGAATGTCGCCTTGGCCATGGTTCACTCCTTTTCCGCGGCGGCGGCCGGCTGGGGTTGTTTCTCGACGGGGATACCGGCCGCGACCATCTTGTCGCGGAAATCGTCCTCGTATTCCTCGTAGGTGTGCACCTTGACCGGGTAGTCCCAGGGGTTGACGTGGCGCACCGCCCGGTTGTTGCTGGCCAGGTTCCTGGTGGGCGACAGGAACACCCCGCCCAGGTGCATGAGCTTGCTGAAGGGGAAGTAGGCAAACAGGGTGCACACCAGCAGCAGGTGGGCGTAAAACAGCCAGTGCACTCCTTCGGGCAACTGGGGCGAGAAGGAGATAAGCCCCAGCGTCAGCGACTTGATGCTCACCAGGTCGGTCTTGACGAAGTGGCGCAGCAGGAACCCCGTGCTGCCGATTCCCAGCAGCAACCACAGCGGGAAGTAGTCGTTGAGCAGCGAGATGTAGCGTACCTGGGCAATGAACAGCCGCCGCAGCAGCAGGTAGCCCAGCCCCGCCAGCAGGCCCAGGCTGGTCAGGTAGAGCACCGGCACCCCGATCTGCAGGAAACCGTCGGCGGCCTCGATCCAGCCCACGAAAAACGGTACCGGTTCCGTGAACAGGCGCAGGTGCCGCAGCAGCACCACCAGCATGGAGTAGTGGAAGACGATGGCCCCCAGCCACAGCCACTTCGAGGGGCCGTGGGTCATCTTGCCCTGGTGCATCTCCATGCGGGTGTTGCGGAACAGGGAACGAAAGAACAGCACCTCCAGCAGCATGCGACCGATCACCTGCCAGGCGGTGAAAGGATTCTCCAGCCGGTCGTGCTTGATCCAGCGCAGTGACTTCTGCTGCCCGCAGGTGGTGGGAATGCGGAACGGCACCGGCGAGCGGGCCCAGCCCAGCACCCGGCTGACGAAGCCCACCAGGAACACGGCCAGGGCCAGGTAGGGCAGGACGATGCCGAAGATGAACCCGGCCTGCCCCAGGCCGGTGCCCAGGTAGGCCAGGACCACCAGGGCCAGTACCACTATCAGTGAAACCGCCGCTTTCATTGCTCACTCCCCGGGGGCACCGGACGGGCCCGCCGTCTTCTGCTCGGGAACGGGCTTGGCGAACAGCTCCTCCGAGAAGTAGCCCGTTCTCTTCATGATGGTGGAGACGCTGCGCTTGACCTCCGCGATTCGCAGCTGGTACATCCGCTCCCGCAACCGCGAGTAGATGTCGAAGGCGAAAAGTGCCAGCTGGTCGACCTGCCGGTCGAAGCGGCCCAGCCATTCCTGTTCCCGCCGGTCTGCCAGGCGCTCGCCCAGCACCTCGCGCACGATATCCTTCAGCTCGAACAGGAATCGCACCGCCTGGGCGGGTGTAAACGACTGCACCGAGCGCACCCGCAGAATCTCTTCCAGATGCCGGCACAGCTCCTCGGGGCGGCTCTCCCCGGCCAGCTCCTGCAGCAGCAGCCGCAGGCCCCGGTCAAGAGTCTGCCCCACCGGGTTGGCGAAGCGATTCTTTTGCCGGCGGAAAAAGGGACGCGCCTGCTCCGGGTAACTGGCCATCACCCGGTCAAGCCAGCGACCATGCACTTCCGCCTGGCACTCTGCGATAGGCGTTGCCAGCGACATAGGGCACACTCCACCGGGTACACCCGGCCCGCCTTCCCGACCTGGCGGGAGGAGGGGGCCGGGTGCCCGCTGTCAACCGCTTCCTGCTCTCAGACGCAACCGGTCGGCTTGGGCAGGCCGGCTACCTTGCAGGCGCCCTTGGCCGGACCGGAGGGGAACAGCTCGTAGATCTTGTTGAGCTTGAATCCGGTCGACTTGCACAGTTTGCGGATCATGGGAGCCACACCGTACTCCAGGTAGTACTCGCGCAGGAAGTTGACCACCTTCCAGTGATCCTCGGTCATCTCCTCCACGCCCTCGGTGGCGGCCAGGGCCTTGGCCACGTCCTCGTTCCACTTGTCGGGCTCCTGGATGAACCCGTCCTCGTCGACCTCGATGCTGGTGTCACCGACCTTGAACTCGCTCATTGCCTTTCCTCCTTTGATGGTGGCTGGTTACCGTTTCCCGTCAGCGCCGCCGTCGGTCGGGCCATCGGGCCCGAGTTCCACCACGGCGGCGTCGCCTTCTTGCTTGACCATGCTCTTTTCGTATTTTTCCATCTCGCGAATGAAATCGGCCCCCGGCGAATGACCCAGCTGCAGGCAACGCCGGTAGTGCAGGTATGCCTGCGGAGTGCGTCCCAGCGCGTGCAGGGCGATGGCCAGGTGGTAGTGACCGGCGCCGTGCTGGGGATCCAGCTCCACCACCCTGCCGAAGCACTCCACCATCTGCTCGGGCTGCTCCAGGTACAGGTGCCCCAGGCCCCGGTTGTAATGGGCCAGCAGGCAATCCGGGTCAGCCTCCAGGGCATGCCGGTTGGCATCGACACAACCGGCGAAATCGAAGCGGCTGAGCTTCACCCCCCCCAGGTTGACCCAGGCCTCCACGCAGGAGGCATCCAGCTCCAGGGCGCGCAGCAGCTCTGCCTCGGCCTCGGCCATCTTCTGGGCCCGCAGCAGCAAGGTGCCCAGCTTCAGGTGGGCACGGGCGGAGTCGGGATTGTCCGCGACTTCCCGCCGCGCTCTTTCCAGGCGGCTCAGGCCGGCATCGTCGCTCATGTTCTCACTCCTCCGCTTCCTGCAACCCGGTGAAGATCTCCGGCCACTGCCCGGCAATCTCCGGCACCCGGCCCAGCTCCTGCAGCACCTGCCGGGCCAGCCCGCCGATGTTCTCGTCTTCCTGCGCCGCCCGGTTCAACTCCGGCACCGCCGTCTCCAACAGCTGCGGGGTCTCCCGGGCGATGGCCCGCAACACCAGCGGCGCCGTCTGCGCGTTGGTGCCCGATTCGTCGTTCATGGCCCACAACAGGCGCTCGATCACCCGCCGCACCAGCCGGGGATGATGGTGCCCGGCCAGGGCCACGCCGTGGGCGGCTCTTTCGCGCACCACGCTGTCTGCCTGGTAGGTGAGCGCCAGCAGGTGCCGCACGGCGCCGGCATGCTGCTCGACCAGTTCCTGCAACTGCTGCTCGCTGCCGTTGGCGATCACCCGGCTCACCTCTTTCTTCAGGCCCATGACGCCCCCTGCCGGCCGGGCAGGTTGCCGCGCGCGGCCGCCGCCACCAGGGCTCCGGCCCACTCCGGCACCCCCAGGGCATGCAGGTGGGTGTAACAGGCCAGCACGTTGCCGACCACCAGCCCGTCCCGGCCCTGGCCCAGGCCGGTTCCGCGCTCCAGCTTCATGACGCTGCTATCCACCGCCACCTGCCCGGCCGGGCGCGAGTAGTGGAACTCGTGGCCGTGGATGACCCGGCCCACCGGCAGGAAGGGATTCGAGCGATCCACCCGGGCGATGACGTAACCGTGTCCCTGGGGCCGGCGCCGCCTGGTCACCCGCAACGGCAGCGCCCCCACCATGGGATACACCCGGTCCTGCTCCACGATGGCCTGCGACAGGTACATCAGCCCGCCGCACTCGGCCCATACCGGCAGGCCCTGCTCGACGGCCCGGCGCAGCCGGCCGCGCAGGGCGGCGTTGTTGGCCAGGGCGGCGGCATGCTGCTCGGGAAAGCCTCCTCCCGCCAGCAGGGCGTCGAGGGCCGGCAGTTGCTCATCATGCCGTGCATCGATGTCGACCAGCTCAGCCCCGGCCGCTTCCAGGGCTTCCAGGTTCTCCGGGTAGTAGAAGGTGAAGGCCTGGTCGCGCAGCACCCCGATGGTCACCCGGCGCGGGGCCGCGGCCACGGGCCGGGTGTGAACCGACGGTGGCAAGGGGCCGGCCCGCCCGGCCAGGTCCTCGAGCGCCGCGCAGTCCAGGTAACGCCCGGCCGCCTCGGCCAGGTATTCGAGCGCCCCGTCGCTGGTTTCGTGCTCGCGAGCGGTGACCAGCCCCAGGTGCCGCGCCGGCAGTACCTGCCGCTCCAACCGCGGCAGCGCCCCCAGCACCGGCAGGCCGGTGGCATCCTTGATGGCCCGGCGGATGGTGTTCTCCTGGCGGGCGGTGCCCACCCGATTGAGAATCACCCCGGCCAGGTCGAGCTCCGGCTCCAGCCGCTGGCAACCCAGTACGGCGGCGGCCACGGTGCGGGTGGACTTGGTGGTGTCGACCACCAGCACCACCGGGGTGGCCGTGAGCCGGGCCAGGGCGGCGCTGGAATGGGAACCGGCGGCGTCCAGACCGTCGAATAGCCCGCGGTTGCCCTCGATCACGGCCAGGTGGCAACGGCCGGCGGCCCGGCCCAGCGACCACAGCACCGCCTCGGGCGGCATCATGAAGGTGTCGAGGTTGCGCCCCGGCTCTCGCGCGGCTGCGCCCAGCCAGGCGGCGTCGATGAAATCGGGACCTTTCTTGAAGACGGCCGGGCGCCGGCCGGCGTCTACCAGGTGACGAACCAGCCCCAGCGCCACCAGCGTCTTGCCGGTATCGCCGCCCAGCCCGGCCACCAGCAGGCGCGGCAGGCGGGCCTGCCCGGGGTGATTCGTTCTGGTCACTCCTCTACACCTCCCTGCGCCTCCGCCCGGCCGGGGTTCAGATCATGTCGATGAAGCCGCAGGGGCACTCGTCCTGGCACTTGCTGCAGCCGTCGCAGGTGTCGAGGTTGATGGTGTAGTAGTGCCCCGGCCGTGCACCGTCGGTAACCTTGGCGAAGCAGGACGGGGTGCAGAACATCCAGCAGCGCTCGCAACCGAAGCACAGCCCGCAGGAGTAGCAGCGGCTGACCTCGGTGAGAAACTGCTCGTGGCTGATGCCCTGGTCGATCTCCTCGTCGGGCTTGCTCAGCCATTCCTGCTGCGGCCGCTTGCCTCGCTGCGCCCGTTCCTGGGGATCGTAGAGATCGTGGCGGACCCGGTCCTTGCCCACCTTCGGCATCTCGGTAGGCTGGGGCAGGGGCTGGCCCTGCAGCTCGGCGTCCAGCACCTCGGCCGCCCGTCGTCCCTGGCCCACGGCGATGGTGGCCAGGCCCAGGCGTACGGCGTCGCCGCCGCAGAAGACGTTCTCCTGCCCCTGCACCTTGAAGTTGTCGTCGACCTCGATCCACTTTTCCCGCGGACCCAGGTCACCGAGCGGCGCCCAGTCGGGCTCCTGGCTGATGGCGGCGATGAGGGTGTCGACCTCCACCTCGTACTCGGAGCCCTCGATGGGCACCGGCCGGCGGCGGCCGGACTCGTCGGGCTCGCCCAGTTCCATCTTCTGCACCACCACCGCCTGGATGCGCCCGCCGTCGCGCTTGATCTCCACCGGGGCCACCAGGAACTCGATGTTGATGCCCTCTTCCAGGGCCTCCTCCACCTCGCTGTCGATGGCCGGCATCTCGGTGCGGGTGCGCCGGTAGAGGATGGTAACCTCGGCCCCGGTGCGCCGGGCCGCCCGGGCGGCGTCGATGGCAGTGTCGCCGCCGCCGATCACCGCCACTTTCTTGCCCACGTCGATCTTCTCGCCGGCGTTGACCCGGTACAGGTAACCGGTGCCCGTCCACACGCCGTCGCCTTCCTCGCCGGGCACGCGCAGCAGCCGGCCCTTGTCGGCGCCGATGCCGATGAACAGGGCCTGGTGCCTGGACCTGAGTTCGGACACGGAGATGTCCTTCCCCACGGTGGTGTTGAGCTGCAATTCCACTCCCAGGTCGAGGATGCGCTGGATCTCGCCCTGCAGAACCTGCTCGGGCAGGCGGTAGAAGGGAATGCCCCACAGCAGCATGCCCCCGGGCTTGCCGGTCTTCTCGTAGACCGTCACCGGGTAGCCGCGCCGGGCCATCTGGTAGGCGAACGACAGCCCGGCCGGGCCGGCGCCGATGACGCCGATGGACTGGCTCTTGCTTTCCGCCCCTTCCTTCTTTTCCAGCTTCAGCCCCTGCTCCAGGCCCCAGTCGCCCAGGAAACGCTCGCAGGCGTTGATGGACACCGCCCCGTCCTTGCCGGTGCGGTTGCACTCGGTCTCGCAGGGGTGGGGGCAGACCCGGCCCATCACCGCCGGGAAGGGATTGGTATCGACGACGATGTTCCAGGCCCGGCGCAGGGCCTCTTCTTCGCTGATGCCCATTTTCTCGCGCTGGGCGATGGTCTGCAGCCACAGGCGGATCTTGTTGCCGCTGGGACAATCGCTGCCGCAGGGAGGTCGCTTGATCACCTGCTGGGGGCGCTTGGTGGAAACACCGCCCGGGCCACCCCGCGAAACTACCTTCAGGGGCTTCTTTGCCTTCTTCTTGAGCAGGGCCATGGTTCTCTTCGCCTTTCTCGCCCTAGCCGACGGGCGCCGGGGATCGAACTCCAGGCCCGCCGCCCCTCCCCTCGCCGGTGGCGGACCCGGAGCAACCAGAAATACGACAGACTACCGGAGGGCGGTACCGCCTGGCTCCGCCCTCCGGCTCCAAATCGACCGCTCAGCTCTCGGGAGGCAGGACGATGTAGCTGCCCCCGACATAGGAATAGGTGCACTTGCCGGAATCGATGAGCTGGCGGATGGCTTGCTTGCACAGCTTCTTGTCCACCTGGTCCTCGCCGAACTTCTGTATCATGGCCTTGGTCAGGTCCAACGCCTTGAGGTTCTTCTTGCCGTGGTACTCCTTGACCATTTCGTACATGGCGTTGGCCACGTCTTCTACACTGGCGCTCATGATCCCTTACCTCATGCCCGCTTGAAATGCAGCGAGCGCTGGAAGGTCTCCCCGGCGTGGGTGAAATCGTCGATGTGGTACTTGGTGAAGGGCAGGCCGGTGAGCTTGAAAAACCGGGGCCAGCCGATGCGATCGATCCACTCGCCCATGCGTTCCCAGGGCCGGGCGTTGGCGGCGTAGGTCTCGACGATCTTCTTGACGGTGTTGACCACGGTGGGCCAGCGCGGCGGCTCGTTGGGGATGTAGGGCACCGCCAGCTTGGAGAACTTGGGCTCGGAACGGGCCTGGCTGACCTTGCCGCCCACCCAGATGGAGATACCGTCGGTGTCGGGGCGGTTCAGCGGCATGGCCGGGCACACCGAGAAGCAGTTGGCGCAGAACATGCACTGCTCCTCGATGACCTCCACCGACTGCTTGCCGTCGACGGTGGCCGGGCGGATGGCGCCGGTGGGGCAGGCCGCTACCGTGGAGGGAATCTCGCACTGGGCCTTCATGATGTCGTGCTTGACGTCGGGGGGCTTGCGGTGCACGCCCAGGATGGCGATGTCGGAGCAGTGCACGGCGCCGCACATGTTCAGACAGCAGGCGAAGGCGATGCGCAGCTTGGCCGGCAGCTTCTTCTCCCCGTTGTAGTAGGGGAACATCTCGTCCATGACACTCTTGACCACGCCGGAGGCGTCCGAGGCGGCCGAGTGGCAGTGCACCCAGCCCTGGGTGTGGACGATGTTGGTGATGCCCGGGCCGGTGCCGCCCACCGGGTAACCTTCCTTGTTGAGCCGCTCGACCAGGGGTTCGACGTTGCTCTCGTTGTCGGTGAGGAACTCGACGTTGTTACGGCTGGTCCAGCGCAGGTGGCCGCCGCAGTACTCCTCGGCGATGTCGGCGAACATGCGCAGGGTCTTGGTGGAGGCCAGCCGCGGGGTGGCCGCGCGCACTGAAAACAGCTTGTCGCCGCTCTCGGCCACGTGCATGAGCACGCCCGGGCGGACGATCTCGTGGTACTTCCACTTGCCGTAGTTCTTCTTGATCACCGGCGGCAGGAACTGCTCGTAGTGGGGAGGGCCGATATCGGTTTTACGTTCTGCCATGACTGTATTCCTCCTCGATTCCTCTGAGACCCGGTTGACTCACTCTTCCTCGTCCAGCTCGAAGAAGATGTAGGGGTTGGTCCGCGGGTGGACCACCATCTCCGGCGTCGGCTCCAGCCCGATCTGCTCCAGGAAGTTGCCCAGGCCGATGCGCTGGATGAACTCGCCCACGCGCTCGCGGTTCTTGCCGTGTTCGCCCCAGAGATCCCAGATGGCCTCGGTCAGTTCCTTGAGATCCTCGTAGGGAGGCTCCATCTCCAGGAAGGGCACGAACACCGAAGACAGCAGGGCGCCGCCGATGATGGGGGCCTTGGCGCCGATGAGGATGGTGGCGCCGCGCTCCTTGCCCGGGGCCAGGGCCTTGGGCAGGGCGTTGATGCAGTGCATGCACTTCATGCAGTCGTCGTTGTTGATCTCCAGCTTGCTGCCGTCGAAGCTCATGCAGCCGGCGGGGCAGCGCTCCACCACGTGCTTCTGGATGTCGATGCCGCCGCCCTTGGCGTACTCGGCCACGGCGGCCTGGTCGATCTGGATGTCGTCCTTCCAGGTGCCGATCACCGCGCAGTCGGAGCGGGCGATGGAGGCCACGCAGTCGTTGCCGCAGCCGGCGAACTTGAACTTGTACTTGTAGGGGAAGGCCGGCCGGTGCAGCTCGTCCTGGAAGTGCATGGTGATGTCGTAGCAGGCGTTCATGGTGTCGTAGCAGGCCCACTCGCAGCGCGCCTTGCCGCAGCAGCAGCTGGGGGTGCGCATGTCCGAGCCGGAGCCGCCCAGGTCGAAGCCGAGCTCGGTGAGCTCGGCGAAGACGGGCTCGAGCGCCTCGGTGCGGCAGCCCAGCAGTACCATGTCGCCGGTGGAGCCGTGGAAGTTGGTGATTCCCGAGCCGTGCTTGTCCCAGATGTCGCAGATCTTGCGCAGGATGTCCGAGGTGTAGAACCATCCCGAGGGCTGGTTGACGCGGAGGGTGTGGAAATGGGCCACGTGGGGGAACTCCTCGGGCAGGTCGTTGTAGCGGCCGATGACCCCGCCGCCGTAACCCATCACGCCCACGATGCCGCCGTGCTTCCAGTGGCCGATCTTCTCGTGGTAGGAGCGCTCCAGCACTCCCAGCAGGTCGTTGGCGGCTTCCTTGCCGTCCTCGGCGCTCTTTTTGATCTCGCGGACGAAGCTGGGCCAGGGGCCCTTGGTCAGCTCGTCCAGCATCGGCGTCTCTCTGACTTTTGTTGCCATCGCAGCTCCTTTCTACGTACCGGGGTTGATCTCCTGAAAATCACCGCTTATCAGCTATGCCAACTCGGGAACAGGCCTTCAGTCGAGCCTCTCGCGCGGGCGAGATAGTTTCACCGGGCCCGCACGCTTGTCAACAGCAAATGGCAGAAAACAAAAGCTAAATTTTCAATGGCGGTGATAAAATGTTTTGATATTTCTGCCGGAAGGTGCTAGAAACCCCTCCACGCTGCCGAACCGCCCTTTTCGGGGTGGTTGTGGGTACGACAACGAGCGAAGGCAAGGAGCGAGTAAAGGTGGAACTTCACCAGTTGAGATGCCTGCTGGCGGTCATCGAGGAGGGAGGCTTCAACCGGGCCACCACCAGGCTGCACATCACCCAGCCGGCCCTTTCCTACCAGATCAAGCAGCTGGAGGGCGAGCTGGGCATCAGGCTTTTCGACCGCCGTCCCGGCGGCGTCAGTCCCACCGAGGCCGGCCGCCTGCTGGCCCGCCACGCCCGCCAGGTGCTGGAGGCGGTGCGCCAGGCCCGGCAGTCGGTGGAAGAGCTGGCGCAGGGAGTCAACGGCGAGGTGCGCATCGGCACCGTCAACAGCGTGGGCATATACTTCCTGCCCCAGCTGCTGTGGTCGTTGCGCAAGCAGTACCCGCGCCTGCGCCCCCATGTACTCTACCGCCATTCCAACGAGATCATCGAGGCCCTGCTGGCCAACCAGGTGGACCTGGCCCTGGTAGCCAATCCCAGCTCCGATCGCCGCCTGCACACCGAGGTCATCATCGAGGAACAGGTGTGGCTGGTGTGCGGGCGCGGCCATTCGTTCTTCGGGCGCAAGAACATCCGTCCTTCCGAGCTCAAGGGAGCGCAGTTCGTGGCGCTTTCGCAGGAAAGCCCCACCGGGCGGCTGGTGCGTGATCACCTGGCCCGCATGGGCATCTCGGTGGAGCCGGTGGTGTCCACCGACAACGTCGAGACGGTCAAGAAGATGGTGGAGATCGGCCTGGGAGTGGCCTTCCTGCCGGAAATGGTCACTTCCGGGGAAGTGCACTGCGATGACGGCACCGGCGGCCGGCTGGCCCGCCTGCAGGTAGGCCCGCCCATCACCAGGCGTATCGTACTGGCATACTGGAAGAATTCAGAACTCAGCCGGGCCACCGCCACCTTCGTGGAGCAGCTGCGCGAGTACGCCGAGGGCTGGAAGGGCTGTATAGAACCCGACCAGTAACCGTTCATCCCTTCAATCAATCCATTTTATCGCTGTAATCCAAAAAATCACCTTGACATCCGGGAAGGATTGAAAGGATAAGGGTGCTCCCCGAGCGGGGCTCCCCCCGGCCGGGGGATCTCGGATTGTCGAACAGTAGTGGCGTGCAATGAAATGACGAGCAACGGTGGTCAATGGAGAAGAGAGTCCAGCGAGGACAGTTGGAGGCAACCCCTTTCCACGCGGCTGACATGCCGAGGAGGTGACGAATGCCCAGTTTCGTGAACCCGGAGAAATGTGACGGGTGCAAGGCGCTCGACAAGACCGCCTGCCAGTACATTTGTCCGAACGACCTGATGGTCCTGGACAAGGACAAGATGAAGGCCTACAACCGCGATCCTTCCCTGTGCTGGGAGTGCTACAACTGCGTCAAGATCTGCCCGACGCAGGCCGTCGACGTTCGCGGTTACGCCGACTTCGTCCCCATGGGCGCCTCGGTCGTCCCCATGCGCTCGACCGACAACATCATGTGGACGGTCAAGTTCC
>QMME01000030.1 GCA_003647095.1 Deltaproteobacteria bacterium | reverse complement strand
GCCAGCTGCAGGGCAGCTACCGGGTGCGCCAGCCCCACCTGCGGCCGCTTTACCAGCGGGCGCTGGAGATGCTGCGGCGCTTCGAGCAGGCCGAGCTGGTGCACGTGCCGCGGGAGGAAAACCTCGCCGCCGACCGCCTGGCCAACCGGGCCATCGACGAGGGGGAATGAGGAACGAATCCGCCGGTGCGGGCCTTAAGCCGGGTTCTGGTCCCCGGGCGGGTTGCCCCGCTCCGGGGCGGCACCCATTCATCTAGGACAGGCGTTGCCGCCTGCCTCGAGCGGTCATGGGCGGCGCCACGAACGGGCCATTCGCCTTTCGGCCCGCGGGCCGAAAGGGCGCCTTGCCGGACCTTGCTCCAGGTGGGGTTTACCGTGCCCGGGATGTCTCCACCCCGGCGGTGCGCTCTTACCGCACCGTTTCACCCTTGCCGGCCGGTCTCCCCGCGGGGAGGCCGGCTGAGGGGAAGGCCCCGGAGGACGTTCCCCATGCGCGGGCACCCGCAGGTGCCACGCGGGCGGACTGTTCTCTGTGGCACTTTCCTTGGAGTTGCCTCCACTGGCCGTTAGCCAGCACCCTGCCCTGTGGAGCCCGGACTTTTCCTCTCGCCGCGCACCGCAGCACGCGGCCAGCGGGTGCCTGGCCCGCACCGGCGGAATCTGTTGCCAAAGAACCGGGTCCATTGTGACAGATTCCCGGGACGGGCGAAACACCTTCCAACACATTGCACCAGGGCCGTTTACCCTGTATCATGAAGGAAAGCTCAGGACCCCGGGGCTCTCGGGCCCCGCTGGGAGGGAGGTTAGAATGACTGCCAGGCTCCCGGTATTTACCGCCGTAACCGTTTACGGCTTGCTGCTGGCCTGGCCGGGAGCCGCCCCGGCCCGCCAGGTGCAGGTGATCCCGGTGACCCAGAACAGCGCCCTGACGCTGGGCACCGATGAATCCTACGGCTACCAGGTTTTCCCCCGCAGACCCTGTCGCATCAAGCTGGTCGGCCCCGGTGCCCTGACGGTGACGGTGCGCCTGAACCACCGCAAGAAGCTGCCCATCCTGCGCGGCCGCTTCACCATCAAGCGCGGGCGCCGGCGCATCAAGTCGGCCAACCTCAAGCTGCACCGCTCGCGGGTGGGCGCCTACCGGGAAGCTCCCCGCCTGCATCCTTCCCTCCCCAAGGTGTTCCGCATCAAGGTACCGCGCGGCCTGCAGGAGTACACCTTCTCCCTGCGTGCTCCCCGGGGTACCAGCCTGACGGTGGGCCTCAAGTACGAGAGCAACGCCGACCAGAGCGCGGCCCGCGCCGACGAGAGCCTGGCCCTGGCACCCCTGGTGCCTCCGGGCGGCGGCAAGCAGGTGGCCCAGGCCGACGGCGACATGCCGGAGCTGGTGCCGCTGGTTCCCCCCACTCCGGCCAAGACCAAGAAAGCGTCCGCCGCCAAGAAGACCGCAACCGCCGACAGCGACCTGCCCGAGCTGCCCCCGCTGGTACCCACGCCGCCGGCGAAGAAGCCGGCGGCCAAGAAGCCGAAACCCCGGCCGGCCCCGGTAAAGAAGCCGGCCCCGCGGGTGGCCTCCCACCCGGCTGCCAAGCCCGTGGCACCACCGCCCGCCACCCAGCCGCCGGCGGCCCGGCCGGCGACCGTCACCAAGCCGGTCCCCCCCAAGGCCCGACCCCAGCCTCCCCGGCAGAGCAAGGTGGCCCGGGCCGGCGGAGTCCGCCAGATCGACATCACCCCGCCGCAGCCGCCCGCCATCGGCAAACCGGCCCCGCGGCGCCGGGCGCCGGTGGTGTCGCTGGGCATCAAGTTCGGCCAGATCAGCCCCCTGCAGAAGGTGGGCGGAACCACCTACACCGGCAGCCTGGACATCCGCTACATCGTCCCCGTCTGGGATGGCCGCCTCAGCCTCGGGGTGGAAGGCGGTGCCTACCGCTACCAGCTCACCGTCACCTCGGAGCAACGCCGGCTCACCATGCTGGTGGTTCCCCTCGCCGTGCAGCTGTTCTACCGCATCCCCCTGCACGCCTTCCTCGAACCCTACGTCGGCGCCGGCGGCGACGTGTTCCTCTGCTGGGGCAAGGACGAGCACAGCGAAACCGGCTACAGCTACGCCTCCACCAGCAAGGTGCTCTTCGGCGGCCACCTGGTGGCCGGCATCGAGGCGCACCTCGGCCCCGGCTACCTGCTGGGCGAGGTACGCGCCGGCATATCCTTCGGCGATCCCGGCATCTGGTCCAACAGCCCCAATATCTACGGCCTGCTGGCGGTGGCCGGCTACCGTTTCGTATTCTGACGGCATCCATGAACAGCTCCCCCGCCTCCCCGGGCGGCGGCCTGCGCCGACTGTGGACGAAGTTGTTGCTGGCCTACCTGCTGCCGGTGGCCCTGATCCTGGCCGGCAGCGGGGTGCTGTCCTGGCGGGCCGCGCGCCTGGCCATGGAACGGCAACTGGGTGAGCACCTGGTCAGCCTGGCCCGCCTGGCCGCCCGGCTCTGCGCCCGGCCCGGGCTGGAACGCCTGGGACCGGGTGACGAGCAATCGCGCACCTACCAGGCCGTCCTGCGCCGCCTGCAGCAGGTGCGCCAGGCCGGGGAAGCGGCCCAGGTGCTGCTGTTCGACGCCGCCCGGCGGGCCCTGGTCGACAGCCGGCAACGCTACCGCCCGGGCGAGGAGGTGGTGGCCCTGGCGGCCAATCGCCACGAGCTGCGCCAGGTCTTCGCCGGCCGGCCGCGGGCCTCGCTGTTGTTTACCGGCAGCGACGGCCGTCTCTACAAGAGCGGCTTCGCGCCGGTGGTCTACGAGGGCCGGGTGCTGGCCGCCGTGGCCGTGGACGGCTCGGCGGCCTTCTTCGGCCAGCTGGACGGCCTGCGTACCACCCTGTCGCTGGCGGCCCTGGCGGCGCTGGCGTTGTTGCTGGCGGTGACCCTGTTCGTCTCCCGGGCCATCACCCGTCCCCTGCGGCGCCTGGCCCGCGCGGCCCGCGCCATCGGGGCCGGCGATCTGCAGACGGCGGTGCCGGTGGAGACCCGCGACGAGATCGGCCTGCTGGCCACCACCCTGGAGGGCATGCGCCGCTCCCTGCAGGATCGCGACCGGCAGCTGCAGATGATGTTGTCGGGAATCGCCCACGAGGTGAGGAACCCGCTGGGGGGCATGACCCTGTTCATCGGCCTGCTGCGCGAGGACCTGGCCGGCGACGCCGAGGCGGTGAAGAAGATCGATCGCATCCGCAGCGAACTCGACGACCTGGCCCGGGTGGTCAACGACTTCCTCGCCTTCGCCCGCCGCCAGCCGCTGCAACGGGAGAGCTTCGATCCCCGGCAGCTGCTGGAGCAGCTGCCGCCGCTGCTGGCCGACCTGCTGGACGAGCGCGGGGTGGAACTGCAACTGCCGGAGCCGGGCCCGGCACTGTCGCTGCAGGCCGATCCCAAGCGGCTGCGCCAGGTGCTGCTCAACCTGCTGCGCAATGCCATCCAGGCTTCGCCCCCGGGCGGCACGGTGGCGGTACGGCTCCAGCAGGACCGGACCGGCTGGTTGCGCCTCGACGTCAGCGATCCGGGCCCGGGCATCGCCGAGGAAATGCGCCAGCGCATCTTCGAGCCCTTCTTCACCAGCCGGCAACAGGGCACCGGCCTGGGGCTGGCGCTGGCCCGCAAGATTGTCGAGGAGCACGGCGGCAGTATAGAATTCACCTGCCCGCCCGGGGGCGGCACCACCTTCACGGTGCGCCTGCCGCAGGCGGGTGGCGGAGCGGCGGCCTGATAACCGGGCCGGGAACGAGGAGAGCCATCATGGCAGCGGTGCTGGTCATCGACGACAACGACACCATCCGCGACGGGGTGGCCGCGGTGGTGCAGCGGCTGGGACACAAGGTCTACACCGCGGCCGACGGGCGGCGGGGGGTGGAACAGTTCGCGGCCCGCCACATAGACTTCACCATCACCGACCTGAAGATGGAGGGGCTCGACGGCATCGGCGTGCTCAAGGAGGTGCTGGCCCGGGATCAGCAGGCGGTGGTGATGGTGATCACCGCCTACGGAACGGTGGAGACCGCCGTGGAAGCCATGAAGCTGGGGGCCTTCGATTTCATCACCAAGCCCTTCACCCCCGACGTGTTGCGGGCCAAGACCGAGCAGGCCCTGGAGGTGGCCCGCCTGCGCCGGCAGCAGGCGCGCCTGGAGCAGGAGAACCGCCTGCTGCGCGACCAGGTGCTGGGCCAGTCGCCGGAGCAGGAGATGGTGGGCCGGTCGCCGCCCATGCAACAGGTGCTGGCCACCATTCGCAAGGTGGCCCCCTCGGATTCCACGGTGCTGATCAGCGGCGCCAGCGGCACCGGCAAGGAGCTGGTGGCCCGGGCCCTGCACTCGTTGAGCCGCCGGGCCCGGGGACCGTTCATTCCCGTCAACTGCGCCGCCCTGGCCGAGACCCTGCTGGAGAGCGAGCTGTTCGGACACGAAAAGGGCGCCTTCACCGGCGCCGGCCGGCGCAAGCTGGGCCGCTTCGAGCTGGCCGACGGGGGCACCATCTTCCTCGACGAGGTCAGCGAGATACCCCCGCCGCTGCAGGTCAAGCTGCTGCGGGTATTGCAGGAACGCGAGTTCGAGCGGGTGGGCGGCGAGCAGACCATCAGCGTCGACACCAGGGTGATCGCCGCCACCAACCAGGACCTGCAGGCCCGGGTGGCCGCGGGCCGGTTCCGCCAGGACCTGTTCTACCGCCTGCACATCGTACCCATCCAGCTGCCTCCCCTGCGCGAGCGCCGCCAGGACATCCCCCTGCTGGTGGAACACTTCCTGGGCAAGCTGGCCCGGCGTACCGGCAAGAACATCACCGCCGTCGAGCCCGCGGCCCTGCAGATGCTGCAGGATTACCCCTGGCCCGGCAACGTGCGCGAGCTGGAAAACGTGGTGGAGCAGGCCATGGTCTTTGCCGAGGGCGACACCATCCGCACCGGCGACCTGCCCTCGGCCCTGTGCCAGCGCGCCGCCCCGGAGCAGGCGCCGGGCGCCGACCCCGGCCTGTCCGTGCTGCCCGGCAGCGAGGGCCTGCCCCTGCCGCAGATCCTCGAGCAGCTCGAGCGCCGGCTCATCCTGCAGGCCTACCAGAAGGCCAACCGGGTCAAGACCGAGACCGCCCGCCTGCTGGGGATCAAGCCCTCGGCCCTTTACTACAAGCTGGAGAAGTACGAGATCGATTAACATGACCTCCTCCCGGCAACGAATTTCTGAGAGCGACATCGGAATTCCGACGCCCGTACCGGGGCCGCGGCCGGGCACCCCCTCTTCTCGCCCTTGTTTCTGGGAATCACGGGGGAAATTTCCCACCCCGCCAGTGCGGCCGCTGCCGCCCCTTGGCCTGGATCTTGCAGGTTGTTGTTTCCGATGAGGAACGTGCTTACAGCCTGGTTGCTGCTGACCCTGCTGGCGGCGGGAATCGCCCGGGCCCAGGAGCCCGCGGGTCCCGCCGTGGACAGCATCAGCGAGCTGCGCCTGCGCCTGGAGAGACTGCGCGACGCCGGGCGCGAACTGGCCGCCCGGCGCGATGTCCTGTCCGGGCAACTCGACGAGATCACCACCCGCATCGACCTGCTCAAGTCCCGGCACCCGGCCGGTCGCCTCTTGCCCGACTTCGAGCTGGAGGGACTGCTGCGCCGCTCCCAGCAACTGGCGGTCGAGCTGGAGGCCAGCAACCGCGGCCTGCAGGCTCTGGACGGCCAGCGCCGGCGGCTCCTGTCCAGGCTGGCGACGCTGCTGCGCCAGCAGCTCGAGCAACTGCTGGCCCGGGCCCGCCGGGACACCGCCGCCGGCCAGGGCCGGACGGACGGTGAGCGCCTGCTGGCACTGCGGCGCGAACTGGGGCAGGTGCAGAAGCAACTGAACCGCCTGGGGGGCTTCCCGTCCAGCATGCCGGCGGTCCCCCCGGCCCGGCAGGTGCTGGCTTCCGACGACCCGGAACGGCTGCGCCAGCAGGCCGACGCCTTGCAGGACGAGCGCGACCGGCTGCGCCGCCTGCTGGAGGGACTGGAGCAGCGCATCGCCGAGGCCCGCAGCCAGCTGGAGCTGGACCGGCAGATGAACGACTTCCTGCAGGACCACAGCCTGTTCGGCGAGGAGGAGCACGCCCTGCGGGTGGCACGGGCGGATGCCGCGCCCCAGGGGGCCGGCGGCGACGAAGACCAGCGCAACGAGGGGTTCTCCAACGGCACCGGCAGCTACGATCAGGGCGGACCCCCGGGAGAATGCCCGGGCGGCATGTGCGGCACGCCGGGAGAGGGGACCACCTCGCTGGGAGGCGCCGGCGAGACGGAGAATACTTCCGGCCGCCTGCCTCCCCTGCCCCAGGGCGATTCCGCCGAACCGGACAACCTGGCCCCGGCCACCCTGCTGCGGCACCTGGACCGGCGCCGCCGGGAAGTGATCCGGCGGCTGAAGGAACTGCAAGTGCTCTACGACAGGCTCACGAAAAAGCTCGAACGCCTGCAGGGCACGGCCGCCGAGTAACCAACCCCTCAAGCCCCGGCCAGCAGCTTTTCGGGCACCTCCACCAGCTGTCCGGCTTCGTCTATGCACACCACCTGCACCTCGGCCTCGGTCAGGGGCCGGGGCTCGTCGCCGCGGTGTACCTTCTGGGTGAAGCTCAAGCGGTACTCCGAGGCCGGGCGGAAGGTGGTCACCACCCGCAGCCGCTCGCCCACCATGGCCGGGCGCAGGAACTTGATGTTCATCTCGTGCACCACGAACCGCAAGCGGCCGGCCTGCTCCGGCGGTTGCACCCCCAGTTGCTCGAACAGCTCGGTACGGGCGCGCTCGAAGAACTTCACGTAGTTGGCATGGTAGACGATTCCCTGGGCGTCGGTGTCTTCCAGGTAGACTCGCAGCTCGAACTGGTACTCGTTCATGTCTCCCACTCCCGCCGGATAAACCCCTCGGCCGCACGGGCAACCGCGGGATTGCCTACCGGGGCATCCTGGAACCCCGACGTTGCTTTCGGCAACGTCGGGTGGAATATAGGTGAATCGCCCCCGGCTGTCCACGAATTGACCGTGCCCGGACAAGCCCCTAGAATCGAGGCCCATGGATGACCACGCCACCAGCACTGCCGCCGCTCTCCTCCCGGTACGACGTTTCCTGGCCGCCTGGCGGCGGCGGGTGGTGCTGGCGGCGGCCATCGACGGCCTGCTGGAAGCCGCCCTGGCCGCCGGGTTGTTGCTGCTGGCCGGGCTGCTGCTGGGCATCCGCCCGCTCGGCTGGCCGGTCGTCCTGCTGGCGGCAACGGCCCTGGCCTGGACGGGCGGGCGCGCCCTGGCCGGGCACGGCCTGGAACGGCTGGCACCCGAACTCGACCGGCTCCTCGGCAGCCACGACCGGCTGTCGAGCGCCCTGCAGTTCGGCCGCCTGTCCCGGCCCACTTCCTTCATGAGGGCCCACCTGGAAGAGACCGCCGCCTGGCTGGAACGCTCCCGTCCGGCCCTGCCCCGCCGCCGGCCGCGTCGTGCCGGGGCGGCCCTGCTGCTGGCACTGTGGACCGGTGCCTTGCTTTCGCCCTCGGGGGCCGTGCTGCCCCCGCCGGACGAGGCCCCGCGGGCCCCGGCCGTCACCCCGGCCGCCAGGGAACTGGCCGGTCGACTGGCCCGGGCCCGGCGGCAGGCGCAGCGCCTGCGACTGGGGCGGCTGGAGAACCTGCTGGCCGCGGCGGCCAGCGAGATCGGCCTCCCCATCGAGATCCCCCCCCCGGCCCCGCCCCCCGAGTCCTCGCCCCGGCCCGGCAACGACGAGGGCCGCGACCGGCCCGCCCCCGCCCGGCCGGCCCGGGGAAGCGAGCAGCGGCTGGCGGCCCCGGCAACGGCCGCGGCCGGCCCGGCCTACCTGGCGGCGGGGAAGTTCGATGCCCTTTCCAGCCGGGCCTACCGGCAGGCCTTCGCGGAACTGGACCGGGCACTGCGACTGGGTGAACTCCAACCCGCCGACATCCGCCTGCTGGCCGGGCACGTGGAGAGGATCTCCGCCGCGCTGGCGGTCTCGGCCGGGCAGGAAGACACCCGGGCGGGGGCCGAGCTGGCGCGCCCGCCCGCCGGGCAGGCGGGCGACTCCGGCGGCTTCGACCGCGCCCTGGCTCCCCTGCTGCAGAAGAGCTTCGGGGAGTTTCTGCGCCGCTACGCCGACCACCTGGCCGGGCGCGCCCTTTCCCGGGACGGCTCCCCGGCAACCGCCCAGCCGCCCCCCAGCGGCCTGGCCCGCCTGCCCCGGCGGGGACAGGGACGCCGGCTCACCCGGCAAGCCGATCCCCGGGCCTTGCCCGGGGGCATGAGCGCCACCCCTACTGCCGGCGGGTCGGCCGCCGCGCGCGGGGCCCTCAATCGCCAGGCCGCCCGCCAGCGGGGCGGCGGCGTGGCCCAGGCCGGGGGCTCGGGCGCCGGCAGCGGCGGCGGTGGCGGCCGTGGACAACTGGGTCCGCCGCCGGTGCTGCCGCGCCCGCGCCGGGTGGAATGGCTGGACCTGCCGGCGCGGCTGGGCAGCGGGCGCTCCCTGTTCGAGCTGCTGCAGAGGTTCGGGCGCGGTCAGGGCCTGGCCGGCAGCGGCGGAGATACCCGGCGCACCCGGCGGCTGCTGGGGGAGTTCGCCCGCATGGCGGAGCTGGCCGGCAGCAGCGGAGCGGTGCCGGCCGACATGCGCGACTACGTGCGGGCCTACTTCCTGGCCATTCGCCGGCTGGCCGGGGGTGGGAGTGCGCCATGAACCCGACCGGCCTGCTGGACGGTCGTTTCCTGGAGCGACTCGAACACCTCAGCCTGGCCTCGCGGCGCATCTACTCGGGACGACTGCAGGCGGCCCGGCGCTCGCGGCGCCTGGGAGCCGGTCTGGAGTTCGTCGATCACCGCCCCTACAGTCCCGGCGACGACCTGCGCCTGCTGGACTGGATGCTGCTGGCGCGCAGCCAGCGCCTGTACTGCAAGCAGTTTCTCGAGGAACGGGATCGCGACGTGCTGCTGCTGCTCGACTGCTCGGCTTCCATGGATGCCGAGGCGGGAAAGTTCGACCACGCCCGGCGCCTGCTGGCCGCCCTGGCGGCGGTGGCCCTGCTGGACTCCGACCGGGTGTGGCTGTACGGATTCGGAGAGGAAGTGCGGGCCAGCCACCCGCCCGTGCACGGCCGGGCGGCCCTGGGTCGCGCCCTGGAGTTCCTGGCCGGCCTGCAGGCCGGAGGCGGCACCGACCTGGCACGCTCGTTGCGCCAGCTGCAGCAGCGCTTCGGGCGCCGGGGCGGGCTGGCGGTGATCGTCTCGGACTTCCTCGAGGAAGGAAGCGGCGACGGCAATGCCCGGGACTGGCCGCCGCTCGGGCAGCTGGAGCTCATGGCCCTGCACCTGCACACCGAGGCGGAACGCTCCCCCCGGCTGCTCGGTCCCTGGCGCCTGCTGGATCCCGAGGGCGCCACTCCCCCGCAAAGCCTGGTCATCACCCGCGCCCTGCAGGAACGTTACCGCCGGCAGTTCGACGAGTTCGGCGCGCGCCTGCGCCGACTGCTGCTGGCCCGGGGAGCCCACTACCTGCGCGTCTCGACCGCCACCCCGGTGGAGAAACTGGTGCTGGAGCAGATGCGCGCCGGTCGCTTGCTGGTATGAGGTGACCAGGTGTCCTTCCAGGGCCTGAGCGCCGGCGAATTCGTCCTGCTGTTTTCCTCGGCGGCCCTGGCGGCCGCCCTGATCACCCTGCTGGGCTTCCGCCTGCGCGCCACCAGCGTGGCCACGGCGCTGCTCTGGCGCCGGCTGCTGCGACAACGCCGCACCACCTGGCGCCGCATCCTCACCCTGCTGCTGCAGCTGCTCATCATCTTCCTGCTGGCCCTGGCGGTGGCCGATCCCCGCCCCCGGCCCGGTACCGCCCGGCAGGCCCGGCGCCTGGTGCTGCTGGTGGACACCTCGGCCAGCATGGCCGCCCGCCAGGAAGACGGCAGCCGCCTGCAGCTGGCCGTCCGGCTGGTGCGCCTGCTGGCCGGGCGGGCCCGGCCGCAGGACGACTTCCTGCTGCTGTCGTTCGCCCGCGAACTGCACTGGCTGTACGGTCCCGGCCCGGGGGGAGCGGAGCTGGCCCGGGCGGCCGGCAGGCTGCGAACCCGGCTGGAGCACCAGGACCTGGCCGCGGCCCTGTCCGCCGCCGGGCAGCTGGTCTCGGCCGGGCCGGGGGAACGCCGGCTGCACTGGGTGGTGATCAGCGACGGCTTCCACGAGCTGCCCGCCTCCGCCCCGAAAAACCTGCTGCAGGTAAGCGTGGGCCGGCCGCTCGACAACCTGGCCCTGACCGCCTTCGAGCTGCTGCCCCTGGCCGGCGGCGGCGGACTGGAGGCCCGGGTGGGCGTCAGCAACTTCGGCCGGCGGCAACTGGCGGCTCGGCTGGTCATCCATACCGAGCGGGTGCGCCTGGGCCAGGAGCTGCTGAGCCTGGTCCCGGGGCAGCACCTGGAGCGCCGCTACCGGCTGGCCGTCCCCCCGCGGCGTCGGGTCATGGCCACCCTGGTCGACCGGAACGACGGTAAGCTCGACGCCTGGCCCGACGACGACCGCGCCTACGCCCTGGCTCCGCTGCTGCGCCGGCGACGCGTCTGGCTGGGGGGACGCCGGAACTTCTTCCTGCGGGTGGCCTTGTCGCTGCAGCCGGGAGTGGAACTGTCGCCGAGTGCGCAGGGCGCGCAGGCGGCCTTCCTGGTGGGGCGGTGTCCGCCGCTCGAGCTGCCGGCGGTGTACATCGATCCGCCCGCCGTCGCCAGCTGTCCCTTCCAGACCGCCGGCACGGTATCGTCGCCGCGGCAACTGCGGGCCAACGACCGGCACTTCCTCAGCGCCGGGCTGGATCTCGACACCCTGCGCGTCCGCCGGGCCCGTCACCTGCAGCCGCGCCCCGGCGACCAGGTGCTGCTGGCGGACGGCAACGCGCCCCTCTTCCTGGCCCGGCCGGGACGGCGGCGCCAGGCGGCCCTGGGCATCGACCTGGCCGGCAGCGATCTGCCCCTGCGGGTGGCCTTCCCGGTGCTGGTCTCCCGGCTGCTGGAGTGGCTGGCGGGTCCGGCCGTGCAGGCGGCCCCCCCGCCGTTGCGCCTGGGAGACAGCGTGGAGCTGCCGGGGGATGCGGACCGGCTCGAGGTGCGGCGTCCCGACGGCAGCACCCCGGACCCGGCGGCCCGGGGACCGGGGCGGCGGCTACGCCTGGACCAGCCCGGGTTCTGGACCATCGACGGCCCCGGCCGGTCGCGCACCCTGGCCGTCAACCTGCACCAGCCCGGGGAAAGCAACCTGGCCGGCGACCAGCTCGCCGGCGCCGGGCGGGTGCACTTCCGTCCCGGCCAGGTGCCGGCGGCGCTGGGGCGGCTGCTCGACGGGCCGCCACTCCGGCCGGCGGCACCGCTGTGGCCGCGCATCCTGCTGGCGGCCGCCTGGTTGCTGCTGATCGACTGGCTGGCCTTCTGCTTCAGGCTGTTGTTCTAGGGGAAGTCATGGACTCGCTGACCGGCGGCTGGCAGGCAATCGAGCAGTTACTGGCGCGGCACGACCTGGTGCTGGTGCGCCCGTCCGGCCTGTGGCTGCTGGCCGCGCTGCCGCTGGTGTGGCTGCTGGCCCGGCAACTGCGCCGGGGCGGCTGGAGCCGCTGGCGGCGCCTGGCCCTGGTCACCATCCGCAGCCTGCTGGTGGTGGCGCTGGCACTGGCCCTGGGTGAACCGCAGCGCCTGCAGCGCCGGCAGAGCCCGGCGCTGGGCGTGGTGGGAGACTGGTCGCAGAGCGTCGGCCCGGCGGGCCGGCGGCGGCTGCTGCGCTTTGCGCGGCGTACCTGGGCGGGAGGAGCCTCCGGCCGGCAGGTCATCGTGGCGGCCGGGCAACGACCGCGGCTGGTGGCCGGCCCGCGGGGCGGCTCCCCGGAACGGCTGGAGGGACTGGAGGCGGCCGGGCACAGCGACCTGGCGGCGGCGCTGTACCTGGCTGCGGCCCACCTGCCCGCCGGGGCCAGGCGCCAGCTGGTGCTGCTCAGCGACGGTGGCCAGACCCGCGGGGACGCCGTGGCCGCGGCCGCGGCCTTGCAGCGGGCGGGCATCACCGTGCACGCCGTCTACCTGCCACCGCTGCGTGACGGCGCCCGCCTGGAACAACTCGAGGTGCCGGCCACCGTCGCCGCCGGTGACGACTTCACGGCCGCGGCCGTTTATTCCTGCCCGGCGGGGCGGCCGGCCCGGCTGGCCTGGCGGGCGGACGGCAGGCGGCTCCAGCGCCGCCGGGCGCGCTGCGGCCGGCAGCCGACCCGGGCCGAGATCTCCACCAGTCTGGGCGAACCGGGCTGGCACCTGCTGTGTGCCCGGCTGGAACAGCCGGAAGACGCCGTCCCGGCCAACAATCGCTCCTGCCGCCGGGTGTTCGTGCGCGCCCGGCCGCGGGTGCTGCTGGTGAGCCGCGACCCGGGTGCCAACCCCCTGGCCCGGATCCTGGAGGCGGCCCGCTGGCGCCTGCAGCGCCTGCCGCCGCAACGTCTTCCCACCGACCCGGCCGCCATCGCCGGCTACCAGCTGCTGGTGCTGGACGACATCGAGCTGGGGGCGCTGGATGCCCGCCAGGCCCGGGCCCTGTCCTGGTTCGTCTCCTCGGGAGGCGGCGGCCTGCTGGTGGCGGCGGGTCGGGCCGCCCTGCCCCTGGCCGGGCCCGAACAGCTGCCCATCGAGCCCCTGCTGCCGGTGGAGTTCAAGCCCATCAAGAAGAAGGAGAAGATCCCGGCGGCGGTGGTCTTCGTGCTGGATCGTTCCTCCAGCATGGCCCGGGGCGGCAAGTTCGGCCTGCTGCTGCGCATCACCCTCGACAGCCTGGCCCGGCTGCCGCCCACCGCCCAGGTGGCGGTGGTGTTCTTCGACGACTTTCCCGAGGTGGTGGTGCCGCTCACCGAGGCCCGCCACCGCGACAAGATCGCCAAGGCCCTGCGGGCCCAGCGGGCCGGCGGCGGCACCTCCATCTACCCGGCCCTGGAGGCGGCCCACCGCCAGCTGCGCCGCAGCGCCGCCCGCCTGCGCCACGTCATCCTGCTCTCCGACGGCCAGAGCATCTCCCTGTTCGCCCACCACGGCCACATCGTCGAGGCCATCGCCCGCGACGACATCACCGTCAGCGCCATCGCCCTGGGTGACGACGCCGACCGGGAGGAGATGAAACGCATCGCCGGCCGCGGCGGCGGACGCTTCTACGCGGTGGACACACTGGACCAGGTACCGGCCATATTTTCCGCCGAGACCGAGCGCCTCACCGAGTCGGCGCGGCTGGAGCTGCCCCTGCGGGCGGTACCGTCGCGGCTGACGCCGCTGCTGGCGGGCCTGGATTTCTCCGGGGCCCCGCCGCTGGCGGGCATGCTCAGCGGCCGGGAAAGGCCCACCGCCGAGGTACTGCTGACCGGCTCGGTCAAGCAGCGGCCCCTGCTCACCCGCTGGCACTACGGCCTGGGAAAGGTGACCCTGTGGTCGAGCGACGTGCACGACCAGTGGGGCGGCTCCTGGACGCAGTGGCCGCAGTTCGCCGATTTCTGGGGCCGCCTGGCCGCCGACTGCCGGCGCCGGGGCCCGGCCGCCGGCCTGCGGCTTTCCTGGGAACTGCTGGGCCGGCGCCTGCTGGTCAGTGTCGAGGTGCCCGCCCTGGGAGGAGAAAGCCCGCCGCCGCGGCTGCTGCTGAACGGCCCCGACGGCCGGGAACGGACTCTCGGCCTGGAGCGGCTGGCCGACCGGCTCTACCGGGGGCAGCTCGAGCTCGAGCAGGACGGGGCCTACGGCCTGCAGGCCGACTGGTCCTGGCGGCGGGTGGAGTTTCGCACTTTCGGTTCCTGCGAGCTGCGCGGCGAGGAGGAGTTCGCCGCCGCGCGCCGTCCCGGGCGGCGGTTGGTCGAGGCGGTGGCCCGGGCCGGGGGCGGGCGGCTGGATCCCCAACCCGCGGCCCTGCTGGCCGACAGCCTCGCCCCCCATCCCCTCCGGCGGCCGCTGTGGCCGGGGCTGGTGGTGACGGCGCTGCTGCTGCTGCTGGGAGAGGTACTGCTGCGACGCTTGTAGAACTGATACTTGACCGGCGCCGGAAGGCGGCGTTATCTTGGCGGTTGCCAGTTGGCGTCAGCGGCAAAGAGCGACAAGGAGTCCACACATGCCCGATCGTAGAAAGAGCAATGACCGGCGAGGGCCGCGCCGGGGAGAAGAGCGGCGCCTGGGGGATCGCCGCGAGTCACACCGGCTACCCATCGACGTGGAGGTCAGGCAGGGTAACGCGCCCTTCAGCAGCCACCAGGGCAACATCGGCATCGGCGGGGTGTTCTTCAAGACCCCCCTGGACCTGCCCACCGGCGCCCTGGTGCAACTGCGCTTCACCCTGCCCGACAACAGCGAGGCCATCCAGGCCAAGGGAGAGGTGGTGGAGATCACCGCCGTGGGCCGGCCCGAGGATCGCGGCACCCGGGTGCGCTTCATCGACCTGGACATCAAGAACGAGCTGGCCATCGCCCGCTTCCTCGACGATCACGCCGCCTCCAAGTAGATCCCCTTCCCCGCCGACAAGAGAGGATCCCCACATGCGTCCCCTGCCCGTGCTCCTGGCCCTGCTGGGACTGGCCGGAAGCGCCCCGGCCGACTCCCCCTCCCGCAGCGAACTCGTGGAGCTGGGCCACCGCTGCCAGCAGCGGGCCGAGCAGCTGCGCGGCATCCGGGCCGGCAAGCCCATCCGCTGGCAGGTGGCCGACCGGCAACAGATCCGCGCCTACGTGCTCAAGGTGCTCGAGCGGCAGTACCGCCCGGGAGAATTGCAGGCCGAGGGGCTCACCTTCCGGGCCCTGGACCTGCTGCCGGCCGACCTGGAGTACGACAAGTTCGTCGTTGATCTCATGACCGAGCAGATCGGCGGGGTCTACGACCCGGTCGAGGAGATCTTCTACCTGGCCGACTGGATTCCCCCGGGCATGCAGGAGACGATCATCGTGCACGAGGTGACCCATGCCCTGCAGGACCAGGCCTACGGCATCGATGATTTCCTCGAGCGCCTGCGCGGCAACTCCGACGCCATGGCAGCCCGGGCCGCCGTGGTGGAAGGCGAGGCCACCCTGGTGATGCTGGAAGACGCCCTGCGCCAGGCGGGCACGCCGCTCGGCCTGGAGCAGATCGAGCTGTCCCTGCGGGGCATGCAGCTGATGACCTTGCTTTCCTCCATCGCCTTTCCCAGCTTCGCCCGGGCTCCGCGCGCCCTGCGCCAGAGCCTGCTGTTTCCCTACCTGCAGGGGTTGCGCTTCGTGGTGGCGGCCCGGCGCCGCGGCGGCTGGAAGATCATGGACCGGGTCTACGCCAGCCTGCCGGCTTCCAGCGAGCAGGTACTGCACCCGGAAAAGTACTTCGACCGGCCCGACCCGCCCACCCCCATCGAGCAGCCCGGGCTGCCCGGGCTGGCGGGCCGGGACTGGCGACTGGTCAACAGCGACGTGCTGGGCGAGTTCGGCATGGACCTGCTGCTCGAGCAGCTGCCCGAGCAGGAACGCCGGCGGGCGGCGGCCGGCTGGGACGGCGATCGCCTGTGGGTCTTCGCCCGGGGCGACCTGCTGGCCTGGGTGAGCCTTTCCGTGTGGGACAGTCCCGCCGATGCCATACAGTTCGCCGGCGCCCTGGCCCGCACCGTGCGGGAACGCCGGCCCGGGGCCCGGGCCGAACCCATCGGGCCGACCCCGCGCATGGTCTGGCGCCTGCCCGGGGACCGGGTGATCTGGATCGAACGCCGCCGGCAACGAGTGGCGGTGGTATTCGCCCTGGAACGGGCGGCGGCCCGGGCGATCATCTCCGACTTCTTTCGTGCTATCATTGAGAAATGAAGGGAGCGACCATGAACAGAGCCGCCGTGCCCCTGCTGCTGCTCCTGGCCGCCGGTACGGCCCGGGCCGGGGTGGTCAAGGGTCCCTACCTGCAGGACGCCCGCCGCGATCGCATCACCGTCTGTGCGGAGACCGACGGCTCCTCCAGCTGTGCCGTGGAATGGGGCAGCGGCCTGTCCCAGCGCCTGGAGCTGGCCGCCAGCGGCCAGCACCACGAGGGAACCATCTCCGGCCTGCCGGCTTCCACCTGCCAGCCCTACCGGCTGGTGTGTGACGGGCAGCCCGGACCGGAGCAGCTGTTCTGCACCGCCCCGGAGGTCCACGAGCCCTTCCAGTTCGTCATCATGGGCGACACCCGGAGCGATCACGCCGCCCACCAGCAGATCCTCGACCGGGTGGCGGCGGAGAATCCCGACTTCTTCATCAACACCGGAGACCTGGTCTCCAGCGGCGAGCAGGAGAGCGACTGGGAACCCTTCTTCCAGATCGAGGGTTCCCTGATGGCCACGGTGCCCCTGTACCCGGTGGTGGGCAACCACGACGAGGACAACGGCGCCCTGGACATCTACGAGCGGCTGTTCGCCCTTCCCACCGAGGCCTCCGGGCGGGAGAGCTACTATGCCTTCAGCTACGGCAACACCCGCTTCATCGTCCTCGACAACCAGGCTTCCCAGACCTGGGGTTGGAACCTGGACAACGCGCAGAAGGACTGGTTCAGCGGGCAGCTCAGCGACGCCGCGTCCGACGCCGACACCGAGCACATCCTCGTGCTGGTACACGAGTGCATCTACAGCTCCAAGGATGGCCGCAGCGGCGACTGGGTGCTGCGGTCCCTGCGTGACCAGATGAAGTCGGCCGGGGTGGAAGTCCTGGTGTGCGGCCACGACCACTACTACGAACGGGGCGAGGCCGACAACGGCCTGGTCTACATCATCTCCGGCGGCGGCGGGGCACCGCTCTACGACACCAGCAATCCCACCGAGGGCCAGGCGGTGAACATCGCCCTGCCGGCCCATACCATCTACTACTCCAAGAAACTGCACCACTACCTGGTGGCCCGGGTGCGGGGTTCCTACCTGCAGCTGTGCGCCAAGGACAGCGCCGGCGTGGAGTTCGACTGCATCGACTTCGGCCAGGAGCAGCCGGACGGTGGCGTGGACGCCGGCGACGGCGGCGGAGTCGATGCCGGGGACGGCGCAGACGGGGACGGCGACGACGGCGGCCCGGGAGACGACGGCGGCGGTGTCAGCGACGAGGGCGGTGGTTGCGACTGCAGCACGGAGCCCACCGCCGAGGTGTGCGGCGAGGACGGCACCACCTACCGCAACGAGTGCGAGCTGGACTGCGCCCAGGTGGGCAAGGCCTACGACGGCCCCTGCGACGCCGATCCCTGCGCCCGCTGCCCGGACACCAGCGACCCGGTATGCGGGCGTGACGGGCAGACCTACCGGAATGCCTGCCTGCTGGAATGCCAGGGCGTGGAACTGGCCCACCAGGGGGCCTGCAGCGAGGCACCCGATTGCGACAGCTGCCCGTCCCAGGAGCAACCGGTATGCGGCCAGGACGGACGCACCTACCGCAACGAGTGCGTGTTGCTGTGCATGCAGGTGCCCAAGGCCCACGACGGCGCCTGCGAGCAGGGTGGCGACGGCTGCGGTTGCGCCTCCGCCTCCCCCGGCTCGGCTCACGCCTGGTTGCCGTTGCTGTTGCTGTTGCTGTTGCTGCTGCCGGGGCGGCGGCGAGCTTGACCCGCGCTTCGGCCCCGGCTACCATGGCCGGCAAATCACGAACAGGAGAACAGCCATGCCGGAACAGCAAGCGCCGGACAGCGAGAAGGCCGCCGCGCCCCCTCCCCCGGATCCCATTCCCACCCCCTTTCCCTCGGAACGGATGGGCCTGTCACGCGAGACCGTCAAGCAGATGCGTCGCCGGGGCCAGCGTTACCTGTTCATCAACGTGCTGTTGATGTTCTTCGTCTCGCTGGTGGTCTTCGTCATCGGCACCTACTTCTTCCTGGTGCCGCGCATCGTGGCCAACGACCTGGCCCTGCACCGGCTGGAGGCCCAGCTGGCCCGGCTCCGGCAGTCCCCACCCGCCTCCGTGCGGGAGGCCCCGGCCGCGGCGCCCGCGGAGACGGCGGCGGCGGCGGACAGGTAACCAGCATTCCCCCGGGTACTGGCGGATCCCCCCGATCGGCCAGCGAGGTCAAGTAGCCGCAAGAGAATAGCCGCAGTCGTAGTTCATGACCATCTTCGCGGCAACGGCGCGGAGATTGCGGCCGAGGTGGGAAATCCTATCCTCCCACGGTCTCGACATCCATCCCGGGAGGAGGCTCCAGGCGGAAAACATCGTC
>QMME01000029.1 GCA_003647095.1 Deltaproteobacteria bacterium | reverse complement strand
TCCCATGGCCGCCTCCTTACTCGGCCCGACGGGCCATCTTGTTGGCCAGAATACTCAGCAACCCCCCCAGGCCGATGTAACCGAGCAGTGCCTCCAGCGAAGCCAGTATCTGGGTCAGCGTCGTTCGAGGAATGATGTCCCCGTAGCCCAGGGTAGTCAGGGTGACTATCGAAAAATAGAACGGCGCCAGTGGCCCGTCGGAGGAACCGAAATCCACCCCGGCCAGGCGGTAGAGAACCCCGAATACCATCACTACCACCGCCAGCACCAAGCTCCAGCGCCCCATGCTGCGACCACAGTCCGAACTCAGCCACCAGATCCAGTAGATGAGGGCGTGCAGGCGGTCGCGCCGGCGGAACTCAAACAGGTAGTTCTCATCTTCAACGTGGCGGCGGACCAGGTAGGCGCCGCGCAGGTCGATGTCGCGAATATCGGCGCCTATCCAGTTGGCGGAGCGGAACCCCACCAGGTCCATGAGGCGAGCCCCGCGCAGGTCGGCCAGATCGAACGAGGCACCGTCCACCCGGGCCGATTTCAGGTCGCCGTCACGCAGGTCTGCCCGGGTGAACCTGGCCCCGGACAGGTCGGCCTCGGCCAGGCGGGCGCCGCGCAGCTTCACCGCCCGGGCATCCACCTTGCGGAGAGAGGACTTGGACAGGGTGGCGTTTTCCAGGAGAGCATCGACCATGCGTGCACCCTCGAGATCGGCACCCCCCAGCCCGGCCGAGTGGGCCCGGCACTGGTCGAGCACGGCATCCCGCAGGCTGGCACCTATCAGTTCAGCTCCGTCCAGTACGGCTTTCTGCAACAAGGCCCGGTCAAGCCGGGCGAAGGAGAGGTTGCACCGCTGCAGCCGGCAGCCGGAAAGGTTGGCGCTCGACAGGTCGTAGTCGGAAAGGTCCAGCCCAGACAGGTCCTCGCCGGACAAATCGATACCGCTCAGGTCCAGAACCCGGGGCCGGTCATCGCTGCCGGGGCGACAGCTGTCGCGCAAGCGCACCAGCATGGCATCTCGCCGCGAGGTGGCGCCACTCGCCTTTTCCAGCCAGCGGGCCCTGAGCTCGACCTCGTTTTCTCCGCTCATGGCTCCTACAGGTGACCTCCCGGAGTTTCATCGGCACCGGGACGGAAAACTTTAAGGCTGAAAAACACCGAAAAGGACGCTTTCCGGCCAGGTTGAACCAGGAGGATGTCAGGTGCTAGATTGGTGGCCATGGGAGCGGCGGCAACATGAAAACCACCCCCCGGCCGCAGACCTGCCTGGCGGCGGCGTTGTTGCTGCTGCTCAACGCCTGCACCGGCACCATTTACCTGCCTTCCGGCGATGGCGGCCAGGACGCCGATGCCGCGGTGCTTCCCGATGGCAGCGACGAAAGTGCCGATGGAGACACTTCCCCGGGTGACCAGCCTGCCGACAACGGCGACCAGTCCGGCGGCGACAGCGACGGCGACGGCCTGCCCGACTCCTGGGAGGTGTCAGCCGGCAACCCGGATCTGCTCGACCCGCACTCTCCCGACAGCAACGCCAACGGCGTTCCCGACGCCGCCGAGGACTACGACGGCGATGGGCTGACGAACATCCAGGAATATGCCGCCGGGCGCCTGTCTTTCCTGGGCGACATCTCGCCACCGCATCCGCTGCGCCGCGACCTGCTGGTGGAACTGGACTGCATGACGGACCGCTGCCTTTCCGCGGCCCAGCTGGCCGACGCCGCCGCGGCCTGGGCCGACGTCATGCTCGACAATCCCGACGGCTCCGCCGGGGTGGGACTGCACGTGGTGCTCGACGAGACCGGGCTGACCCCCCAGCGTTTCGATGGTTCCTTCGAGCAACGCTGGAACTACTTCGCCGCCCACGGCCCGCACTTCGATGACGGCGGTTCGCCACCGCTGCCGCTCGATCGTTTCGTCCATGTCCTGGTGGTGCAGATCCGCGACGATCTCCCCGACCGCGGCGGCGACACCGTGGCCGGGCCAGGCGGCCAGCGGGAGCGGGCCGGGGTTTTCATCTATCACGATGTCATCTACAACCTGTTTCCCGCTTGCGGACGCACCTCGCCGCCGCTGTGGCCGGAGATCACTCCCGAGGAGATGGCCACCAGCACCTTCGTGCACGAGCTGGGCCACACCCTGCAGCTGGGCCATGACACCGAGGTGGGCGGAGGTGTCAATCCCTACAATGTCATGGCGGTGCCGCAGAGCTGCGTCGAGGCACAGATGCGCACCCACGGTGTCGACAACGATGATCCCACCCTGGGAGCGACCGCCCAGGTGGGCGCCGCCCGCTTCTCGGCCGCCGCCGCGGCGTTGATGGATTTCGAAAACATCCTCTCGGTGGATACCGATGCCCTGGAACCCACGGAGATGTAGGGGAGAGCGGACATGAAACGACGGGCAGGACTCTTGATTGTCGCCGTGTTCCTGCTGGCCGGCTGTTCACCCGCGGGATCGCCGGCGGACGCCGGCGGTGACGCTTCCGACGGCAACGGCGCCGGCTGGACCACCTCCCGGTGCCTGGCCGACGCTTCCTGTCCCCTGCCCCTGGTCTCGGCCCACCGCGGCCTGTGCGGCGACGAGCCGGAAAACACCCTGGCGGCCTTCCTCGAGTGCCAGCAGCTGGGTGTTCCCATGGTGGAACTCGACCCCCGCCAGACCGCGGACGGCTACTGGGTGATCATGCACGACAGCGACGTCACCCGCACCACCAACGGCGAGGAGTTGTTCCCCGGGCGGGTAAGGGTGGACGAGCTGACGCTGGCCGAGTTCCAGCAGCTGGTCATCGACGACGAGCGCTGCGGCGACGATCCCGATGCCGACCCGGCCCGCTGTCATCCGCCCACACTGGCAGCAGTCATCGAGGGCACCTCCCCGCAGTTGCTCATCGACCTGGACTTCAAGGCCGGCGACCCGGCCTCGGTGGCCACGCTCATCGAGGAGGCCGGTGCCAGCGGGCGCATACTGTTTTTCGATGCCGACATCGCCGCCCTGCGCAGCTACCATGACATCACCGCCGGGGTGGTCATGCCCCGGGCCCACGACGCCGGCGAGGTCCAGCAGATCATCACCGACCACGGCGGCGAGCTGGCCCTTTCCTGGTTGCACATCGATCCCGCCTACCTGGCCGAGGCCCAGGCCGCGGCCGCTCCGGCCGGGGTGCGGCTCTACCTCAACGCCTGGTCATACAATGTCGACACCTGGCTCTACGCCGCCGAGCTGGCCGGCGACGAGCAGCAGCGGGCCGAGCTGGAGCAGAAGGCCTGGGACCTGCTCGACGAGTTGCTCGCCGGCGGCGCCCGCGGCCTGGGAACCGACCGGGCCGCCCAGCTGTCGGCTCACCTCTACCCGGACGGCTTCGGCAACTGAGCCGGTCCCGGTGTACCCCTTCGTGCAGGTAGAAGCTCCGCTATCCTATTGAGAAACCACGGTAAACATCGGGGACAGGCCCGGCGGGCTGGGCTCATTTTGACACTTGGTGTTATTTGGTATCAAGTTTCTATTGACATCGAGTTTCATTTTATGGTAACGGTCACTCATGTTGACGGGCAACGGACTGAGAGACCGCAAGAAGCTGCGCACCCGCGAGGCCATCGTCCAGGCCGCCTACGAGTTGTTCCTGGAAAAGGGATATGACTCGACCACCATGGACGACGTGGCCGCGCGGGCCGAGGTGTCGCGCTCGACGCTGTTTCGCTACTTCGGCAGCAAGGAGGCCCTGGTCTTTCCCCACCAGGACCGGCGCCTGGGCATGTTCACCGAGATCCTGCACAACCCGCTGCCGGGCGAGGCCCCCTTCGCCAACGCCAGGCGTGCCCTGCTGCGGCTGGCCGAAGAGTTCTGGCAGGCGCGCCGCGAGCTGCGCCTGCAGCAACGCATCGTGGCCGGCTCGCCCCTGCTGCAGGCCCGGGAGATGGCCTGGTACGACGAGTGGGAACTGGCCATCCGCCGGGCCCTGGTGGCCGCCTGTCGTAACGAGACCGAGCAGTCCCACCGCGCCCGCCTGGCCGCCGGGGCCATGTTCGCCATCGTGCGCACCACCATGCTGGAGTGGCTGCGCCGGGGCTGCCGGGAAAACCTGGTGGAGCTCGCCGGGCAGGAGATGGAGTTGATCGAACAGGCAGTGCAAGGACTGGCGCCCTTCCTGCTGAAACCAGGGAGAGGGAAAAGATGAAGATTCCCGAGCAAGGAATGTCTCCGCAACAGGTCATGGAGCAGCTGCAGCAAGCCCGCTCTGGCGACGCCGACTGGCGTTCCGGGCGCACCTGGAGCCTGGTCTACTGGGCCGGCGAGGAGCATACCGAGCTGCTCAAGCGTGCCTACAGCGCCTGCTTCAGTGAAAACGGCCTCAGTCCCCTGGCCTTTCCCAGCCTCAAGCGCTTCGAGACCGAGGTGTTGGCCATGGCCGCCGACATGCTGGGCGGAGGTCCCGATTCCTGCGGCTCGCTCACCTCGGGAGGAACCGAGAGCATTCTCATGGCGGTAAAGAGCGCCCGCCAGTGGGCGCGGGCAGAGCGGCCGCACGTCACCAGCCCGGAGCTGCTGCTGCCCATAACCGCCCACCCGGCCTTCGAGAAGGCCGCCCACTACCTGGGCGTGAAACCCGTGCATGTACCGGTGGGCAAAGATTTCCGTGCCGACGTGGCCGCCGCCCGTGAACTGCTTTCGGACAACACCATCCTGGTGGTGGGCTCGGCCCCGTCCTTTCCCCAGGGAGTGGTCGATCCCATCGAGGAGCTGGCCGCCCTGGCCGCCGGGCACGGCCTGCCCTGTCACGTCGACGCCTGCCTGGGAGGTTTCCTGCTGCCCTGGCTGCGCGAGCTGGGCCGGGAAATTCCCCCCTTCGACTTCTCGGTACCGGGAGTCACCTCCATCTCCGCCGATATCCACAAGTACGGCTTCGCCGCCAAGGGAGCCTCCTGCATCCTCTACCGCGACGAGCAGCTGCGCCGGCACCAGTACTTCGCCTACTCGACCTGGCCCGGGGGCATCTACGTCTCCCCCACCATGACCGGCACCCGCCCCGGAGGAGCCATCGCCGCCGCCTGGGCCTGCCTGCAGCACCTGGGCCGGAAAGGCTACCTGGATCTGGCCCGCCGGATCATGGATCTCAGCGACCGGCTCAGGAAAGGCATCGCCGCCATCGAGGGCCTGTACATCTTCGGCCAGCCGGTGGCCTCGGTGTTCGGCTTCGGCCTGGAGGAAGGCAACGTCTACCTGCTGGGAGAGCTGATGGAGCAGCGCGGCTGGCACCTGGATCGGCTGCAGGATCCGCCCGGGCTGCACCTCATGGTCACCCCGGTGCATGAACCGGTGGTGCAGCCCTTCCTCGACGACCTGGCCGAGTGCACCCGCCAGGCCCGCGAGCAGGCCGACGAGAGCCTGTCGGGCATGGCCGCGGTCTACGGCATGATGGCCACCATCGATGATCGCAGCCAGGCCGACGCCATGGCCATCGAGTTTCTCAGCCAGTTGATGAAGCCGGAGGCCTGATGGCGCTCGCCGCGGCCATCTCCGAGGTCATCCTCTCGCTGCTGCTGCCATTGCTGGTGCTCTGGGCGGAGCCGCGCTCACGGCTGGTGCGCTTCCTGAGCCCGGTGGTGGTCTGCTACGCCCTGGGCATGCTGCTCGGCAACCAGCCCTGGGTGGAGTTTTCCAATCCGGTGGCCCTGTGGACCTGCAACGTCACCGTGGCCCTGGCCATTCCCCTGCTGTTGTTTTCGGTGGACCTGTTGGCCTGGCTGCGGCTGGCCCGCAACACGGTGATCTCGTTTTTCCTGGTCATGGTGGCGGTGATGCTCTCGAGCACCCTGGCCCACTCGCTTTTCCACCGGCGCCTGCCCGACAGCGCCGGCATGGCCGGCATGCTGGTGGGGGTGTACACCGGCGGCACCCCCAACATGGCGGCCATCGGCACCGCGCTCGAGGTGCCCGCCGAGATTTTCATCATGCTCAACGCCGCCGACATGGTGGCTTCCTTCGCCTACCTGTTCTTCCTGCTGGTGCTGGCGGTGCGCATTCCCCGGCGGCTGCTGCCGCGCACACCACGCGCCGGCAATGATTCCGAGGCAGGCGCCGATGCACAGGTAGACGGCGAGCGGGGCTGGCACTGGCCCGGCGGGCGGGAATTCCTCCTGGCCGGCGGCCTGGCCGTGCTCATCGTGGGCGCGGCGCTGCTGGCGGCGCTGCCTGCCGGGAAAGGCAGCCGCCAGGCGATCGTCATCCTGGCCATCACCACCCTGGCGGTGCTGGCCTCCTTCGTGCCGGCGGTACGTCGCCTGCGTGGTGCCCACGACATGGGCCAGTTTCTGTTGCTGGTCTTCTGCGTGGCCATGGGCTTCACCACCGACTTCGGCAAGCTGTTCGGATCTTCTCTCGACGTGGTCTTCTTCACCGCGCTCACCCTGACCGGCGCGGTGGTGATTCACTTCGGCCTGTCCATGCTGCTGCGGCTGGATCGCGTCACCGTCATCATCACCTCGGCGGCCGGTATCTTCGGACCGCACATGGTGGGGCCGGTGACGGTGGCGCTCAAGAACCGCGAGGTGCTCTTTTCCGGCCTGGCCAGCGGCCTGGTGGGCTACGCCGCCGGCAACTACCTGGGCATGGTCCTGTACTGGTTGCTCACTCGAGGAGGTTGAAGACATGAAAGCACCGGTCGGCACGGCAATACTACTGCTACTGGCGACAGCGGGCCTCGTCGGCCCGGCCTGCGGGCGGGCCGAGCAGCCTCCCTACGCCCAGGTAGTGGTTCTCGAGGGTGATGCCTACCAGCGCGGCCTCCAGCACGGCCGGGCCCTGTCATCCAGGATCCGCTCCCTGTACACCATGCTGCTCGAGACCAACCTCATGCCCTATCTCAACCGCGAGCAGGACGACGTCATGAACTTTCTCACCGTCTACCAGCAACCGGAATACCAGGAGGGGCGGTTTTCCTACCGCATGTTGCTGGAATCCGGCCAGCACCTGCTCGAACAGCTCGAGCAGACGCACCCGGAGTTCGTCGAGGAGATGCACGGTGTCGCCGACGGGTCCGGGGTGCCCTTCGAGCAGATTCTCGTCATGAACACCTTCGTCGACACCATGCTGGCCTTCCGCTCGGTAACCTTCTTCATCCGCCAGCTGCAGTCGCCGCGCCTGGAAGAACTGGAATTCCTGGCCCCGCTGGCCGCCGACGGCATCGACAACAACGGCGACGGCCAGGTCGACGAGGCCGACGACGCCCTGGCCAAGTCGAACCGCGGCGGCACCTGGCGCCCCGGATACGAGCCCCGGAATCACGCCGTCATGGTCGAGGTGCCCGGCGATGCCCGCATCAGGATGCTGTTCTACGACCCGCCCGGCCTGGGCGGTTTTTCCGGGGGCGAGGAGCCCAAGCCCGGGGATCTCCAGGGCATGGACCCGGAGTCGGTGCGCATCCAGCTCGACGACACCCTCTACACCGCCGCGGACGACTGCATCGAATCCACCCTGCAAGGCGAAAAGGGCGAGTACCTGGAGGTGATCTTCACCCCGCCCGGGGGGCTGCCGCCGGCCAGCGTGGTATCGCTCATCGTCCAGGCCCACAACATCTCCATCATCGACAATCCCCCGCCGCTGCACCCGCGGGTGATGCGCGACGAGCATATCGTCTTCACCACCCGGGGCTACGGACAGCCGGCCGCCGCCGTCGCCAACCTGGGTGCCTGGGACGGTCGCTCCATGCCCCCGGCCCTGGGCCTGGCGGTGCGCGGCTCGTCCACCCCGGATGGCCAGCCCCGCCTGGCCCACCACTTCGCCCTGCTCGATTCCAACATCGCCCACAAGCACGCGGTGCTGTTCCACCACCACCCGGACCAGGGCAACGAGTTCGCGGTGCTGGGCTGGGCCGGAATCATCTGGGGTTTTTCCGGCATGAACGCCGACGGCCTGGCCTGCCTGGCAAACCCCTCGGACACCCTCGACAACCCCCTGGCCGGCCAGGTCAAGCACGACGCCATAAACGCCAAGCTGCTGTCCGAGGGCACCCCCATCGGCCTGCAGCTGCGCCTGGCCCTGCAACAGGCCGGCAGCGTCGCCCAGGCCACGGAGCTGCTGCGCGGAGAAGGCGCCACCTTCGGCTGGAACCTGCTGCTGGTCGACGCCGCCGGCGGCATCCGCGGCATCGAGCGTGACGCCAACATCCTCGGCGATCCCGACGGCGGCTTCGTCGAACTCCAACCCGGCCAGGCCGGGGCCGCGGCCGGCCCCGACGACCTGCATACCGGCATGCACTTCGCAGCCAACGTACCCGACTTCGACACCCGCATCCTCATCTTCGATGCCCAGCCGCAGAACTGGTGGTCGAGTTTCTACTATCGTTCCCTGCGGGCTGGACTCATCCTCGGCGAGCAGACGGCCCGCCGCTACGGGCAGCTCGACACCGCCGGACTCGTCGAACTGCTGCGCACCCCCGAGCTGGTGGACACCCGCGAGAGCATGAACGCGGTGGTCTTCGAGCCGGCCCGGGCCACCCTGCACTATGCCATGGGCCAGGTGCCGGCCACCGCCGGCCAGTTCGTTCCGTACAGCCTGGAGGGCACACCATGAATCCCGCCAAGAGCGAGCAGGCCGGCGCCCCGGTAAGAATTGCCGCGCCGGCAGGAGCTGCGTGTTTGGCGGCTCGGGGCCGCACTCTCGTGCTCACTTCGCTCCGCGCGAGAGCACACCCCCTCGCCGCCCGCATCATGGGCAACGTGGGAGGAAGGCGGGCAGGAGCCGCGTGCCTGGCAATGTTCGTCCTGCTCGCCTGCCTCCTGTCGGCGATGCCGGCCCGGGCGGGCCTGAGCGACACCCTGCCCGCCGGCACCTTCCTGCTCGACAGCAGCATCTCGCTGTCGCAGCTGCACAGCCGCTACAACGACCAGGGCCAGAAGACCACCCTCATCGACGAGCTCAAGCTCTACGAACCGGGCAGCGGCCTGCAGGGCACCCTGATACCCCGGGCCGAGGTGAACTACCTGATTCTCATCAACCAGCTGCAGTACGGGGTGACCGATTCCCTGTCGGTGGGATTGGGCATTCCCGTGGTGCTCAATACCTCGGTCGATCTCAACATGGAATGGATCCCCGGCGACTACCAGAACTACCTGGGCCGGCGCTACAGCGAGGACGACTTCTGGCAATGGGCCGGCTCCATGGGCCAGCCCCGCCCCCGGGACTGGCAGGGCAACCGCGGCACCCTTTCCGACATCATCCTGGGAGTACGCTGGCGCTTTTCCGATCACCTGCCCTGGCTGCGCCGCCAGCAGCTGCGCACGGTACTGACGGTGATGGGAGCCCTGCCCACCGGCTCGCCACCCCCACCCGAGGAACTGGCCGGGGCCGGCACCACCATGTGGGACCTGCACTCCCAGGGAGAACTGTGCTTCCACCTGGCGCTGGAACGCACCTTTTTCGAGCGCATCAACTTGGGAGTGGATACTTTCTACGAGATCTTCTTCCGCCACAGCTACACCACCCCCACCGGCAGCAAGAACCCGCTGCTGCTCACCCTGGCTCCCTACGTGGGCCCCAGCTACAGCATCGACCCGGGCGACTTCGCCGGCGTGGCCCTGCAGATCGAGGGCACCATAATCTACGGCCCGGCCCTGGCCACCTGGCTCTCCGGCCACGACGCCGCCCGCGCCGAGAAGCTGCCGCCCCTGCTCAGTGCCAGCGTCATGTACAAGTACACCCACGTGGCCGGCAGCGACTGGCAGTCGCAGTCGGCCATCTGGGACTGGGAAAAGGAAAAGTTGTGGCTGCCCGGGCACAAGAACACCCTCTGGTTCCGGGTCACGGTGAGTCTGCTGCGCCTGGGCATTCCCCTGCGCCTGTACTTCGCCTATCGCAACCAGAGCTGGCTGGGCGGCCGTAACGTGCGCGCCGCCGACGTCTTCGCCGGCGGCCTGCAACTGCCGGCCCGCTTCTGGTAGGAGAGCCGAACATGAAAAGGTTCACACCGGTGTTGCCCCTCGTGCTGGCTTCCCTGCTGGCCGGCTGCAGCGCCATGTCCTATCTCGGCTATCGCCTGTTTCCCGACTACCCCGAGGACAAAAACAGCCGCTTGCAACTGGCCGGCCTCGCCGAGCCGGTGCAGGTGTTCATCGACGAGCTGGGGGTGCCGCACATCCGGGCCGCCTCGGAGCCGGACCTGATGCGGGCGGTGGGATTCGTACAGGGGCGGGCGCGTTTCTTCCAGATGGATACCATCCGCCGTTACGCCCGCGGGCGCCTGGCCGAGCTGGTGGGCGAGCAGAAATCCCTGCTGGGTTCCACCTCCCGGCTCGACGCTTCCATGCGCGCCTGGGGATTCGACCGGGCCGCCGGCAGGGAGGTCGAGTTGCTCGACCCGGAGACCCGCACCCTGCTCGAGGCCTACGCCGACGGCGTCAACCAGGCCCTGGCGCGCTACCAGCCGGTGGAGTACCGCCTGCTGGGAGTGGAACCGGAACCCTGGCGGGTTTCCGACACCTTCGCCGTGGGCTACATGATCGCCTGGGGCATCACCCACAACTGGCGCCACGAGCTGTGCCGCCTGCTGCTGGCCCTGGGGGGCGGCTGGCAACGGGCCGGAAGGATCTTCCCCGCCGAGCCCTGGCCCGGCCCCACCAGCCTGTCCGGAGCCGGGGGACGGGCTCCACTGCCGCCGTCGGTGGTCGACGAGGTGAAAGGGATGTTTCCCGCGCACCCGCTCCACCAGCCGCCGGCCCCGGGCAACGACGCCGCGCCGCTCAACCTGGCACCGCCTTCCGGGGCCAGCAACGGCTGGGTGCTGGGCGGCCAGCACACGGCCTCGGGCCATCCCCTGCTGGCCGGCGATCCCCACCTGCCGCACACCCTGCCCTCGCTGGCCTTCCAGCAACAACTGGCCACCCCGGAGTTCGACGTCATCGGCATGACCGTACCGGGCATCCCCTACGTGCTCATGGGCCACAACCGTCAGGTTGCCTGGACCATGACCTCGGCGGTGGCCGACGTGCTCGACCTGTACCTGGAAAGACCCGCTCCCGGGCATCCCGGCCAGGTACTGGGCCCGGGCGGCCCGGAGGCGGTCGAGCTGCACGAGGAGGTAATTCGCGTCAGGAAGGGCGACGAATTCTCGGAAAAGACCATCACCCAGCGGCGCACCCCGCGCGGTCCGCTCATCGACGACATGTTCCCCGGGTTGCTGCCCGCCGATGCCCCCCTGGTGTCGGTACACGGCATCGCCCTGGGAGCCGCCAGTTCCATCCGCGCCCTGCGCCGGGCGGCCCGGGCCCAGGACGTCGAGCAGCTGCAGCAGGCCCTGCAGGGCATGATGTCTCCGGTGAACGTCATCGCCGCCGCCGACCGGGCCGGCCACCTGGCCATGTTTCCCACCGGCACGGTGCCGGTGCGCCGGTATCACCGCGGCACCTTCCCGGTGCCGGCCTGGGTGGAGAAGTACACCTGGACGGAGATGGCCACGCCCCGGCAGTTGCCCCAGGACCACGGCGGCCCCGCCGACTTTTTCGTCCACGCCAACAACCTGCTGCTGCCGGTCGACTCCCAGCAGGTGCTCTACCAGGTGGACTCGGCACCGTCCTATCGCCTGGAGCGCATCACCGAGATGATCCGGGCCCGCGGCCGGCACGGCTTCGCCAGTTCCGCCAAGATACAACAGGATGTGCTGCTGTTGCGGGCCCGGCGACTGCTGCCGGTGATGCTGGCCGATCTGGGTGCCGTCCCGGAAGGGCGGCCCCGTTCCGCGACGGCACGGCACCCCGCCTCCGGCGCCACCCATGATGCAAGCGGCGAGGGGGTGTGCTCTCGCGCGGAGCGCAGTGAGTACGAGAGTGCGGCCCCGAGCCGCCCGCCGCGTCCCGCGACGGGTCGGCCTCCCGTCGAGCAACAGGCCCTGCACCTGCTGGCCGGCTGGGATGGCACCGCTTCCGCCGACTCGGCGGCCTGCAGCATCTTCTGGGCGCTGTACCGCCAGGTGCTCATCGAGGCCCTGCGCGACGAGATCAACCCCGCCGGCCTGCGCTTCCTGCTCTCCTTCCGCTACTTCATGAACGCCGCCGACGGCTGGTTCGCTGATGCCCGTCACCCGGTCTGGGACGTGCGCGGCACCCCGCGGCGGGAGACCCGCGCCGACATCCTGCACCGGGCCTGGCCCCTGGCGCTGGCCTGGCTGGCCGATCGCCTCGGTCCCCAGCCGGCATCCTGGCAGTGGGGCCGCCTGCACTACCTGCAGATCGATCATCCCTTCGGTGCCCAGGCCAGCGCCTTCAACCTGGAACGCTGGCCCGCCCCCGGGGGCTCGGCATCGGTGTGGAAGTCGCATTTCGACATGGGCAACGAACTCGAGCCTTTCCGCGCCAAGTACGGCCCGGTCTACCGCATGCTGGTGGACCTGGGAGACATCGACCACGGCCGCTGGGTGATCGACACCGGCTCCTCGGGCTGGCCCCGTTCACCTCACTACGCCGACCAGTTCGCCATGTGGAAAGCGGTGGACTACGCTCCCATGGTGAGCGACTGGGCGGAGGTCGAACGGCAGTCCCGCGCCCTCATGGAGTTGCTTCCTCGACAAAACACACCATGAAGGGAGGCAGGCCGGTGGGTACCGGTTCGCTGGTGAGTTCCCGACCATCGTCGCCGGCAAAGACACGGATGCCGGGGGCCCGGGGATTGCGGTCGGTCACCCACAGCTCGGCACCGTCGGGGGAAAGCTCGATGAAGGAGTGGAAAAAGCCGGCGGCCGCCGCCAGGGTGGTCACCGAACCGCTGCTGGTGAACTCCACCACCGCGGTGTTCATGCCGCCCTGGCCGTCGGGCCGGGCCACCACCGCGAAGCCGTGCCGGTTATCGGGCATGACCGCGTCCAGCACGTCGCCGCCGAGTTGAGCCTCGCTGACCAGAAAGCCGCTCACCGTCCGGGCGTCGGGATCGAGAATCTCCACCCCGCCGTCGAGTTCGCCGTAGCGACCCACCTCGGCCAGGACCAGCCCGCCGGCCCCGGCGCTGTAACGCATGCGCCCGAAGGGATCGCTGCCGCTGAGACGCACGCTGCCGGTCAGCTCACCGCTGGCGGCATCGATGATGGCCACCGCGCTGTGATCGCTGGGCTGGAAGTTGTCCAGTCGCTGCAAGGCCACGAAGACCTCACCACCCACGGCCACCGCCCAGGCCGCCTCGGGAATGCCGTCGTCGTCGGCCAGGGCGGCCAGATCCACGCCGTCCAGGCGCGTACCGCTCGCCGCTTCCACCACCGCCACCTCGGCCCGGGCGTACAGGGGTACGAAGGCCCGCTGGCCCACCAGGGCGATATCCTGGGGGTTGGAACCCGCCCCCAGGGAATACTCGCCGTCGATCTCCAGGCTGTCTGGATCGAGCACCTCGACGGCATCGGCTCCCAGCCGCGAGACGATGAACACCTGCGGCCAACCCGGGCCGCTGCGACACACGGCATCGGCGTGAATGACCCCGACATTGATACGCGGCTCCCGCCCCGGCTCCACTACCGCCCAGGAGCCGGTCTGGTAGTCGCTGGTCACCACCAGGGCCCGGTGGTTGACCTGGAAGTCGCCGCCGCCCCCACCGCTGGGAGCGCAGGCAGCCAACAAGACCGGCAACAACGACCAGCAGTTGCTTTTCATGGTTCTTCTCCCCAGTCAACGTGGTAGCGCAGTGTCACCAGGGCGGTCAAGCCCGGCAGGGGAAAGGCCTCGAAGTCGCGCAGCGGCCGCAGCCGTCCGGAGCCGTCCGCCAGGGTAATGGTGTCGAGCAGGTTGCGCACCTCGAGGATGAGCATCAGACCGCTGCGCCGGTGGCGGAAACTCAAGCCCGCTCCCAGCAGCAAGCGGGCCAGGGCGTCTTCCTTGAGGTTGGCGGCGTCCAGGTAATTGGCTCCGGCGTAGTCTACATCCAGCCAAAGCTTCCAGGCGTGCCCCGGTGCCCGCCAGCGGTACTCGAGCCGGGCCCAGGCCTCGTGGGCGGGCCGCCCGGGCAGGCGCTTGCCCCGGTAGTAGCTGACCGACGAACGGTTCACGGCATGCAGGTAGGTGTAGTTGGCCTGCAGCGACAGGCTCTGCCACAGCTCCAGCCGCAGGCTGCTTTCCACTCCCATGATGTCGGCGGCGGCGATGTTTTCCGGGCGCACCGAGGACTGCGAGTTTTGCACGTAGGTGATGAGATCGCTGGCCCGCGAGGCGAACAGCGCCCCTTCCAGGCGCAGTCCCAGCCGGTTGCCCGGCAGCCGCCGGTCATAGCGCAGGCCGGCATCGCCGCGCCAGGCCGACTCTGCCCGCAGCCGGGGGTTGCCGATCACCGAGCCCCTGTCGCCGAACAGCTCGGCCAGCGACGGCGGCCGCGAGCTGCGCCCGGCGGAAAGCAGCAAGCGCAGGACCGGCAGCGGCTGGTACCAGGCGGAGATGGCCGCCTGCCAGTAGGGCCGCAGGCTGTCCTGGGGCTGCTGCTCGCCCAGTCCCCCGGGCAAGGGTCCACCGGGAAAATGCGAATACTGCAACTCGCCCCGGGCCGAGGGCTCCAGGCCGAAGCGTTTCCCGGACGGCCAGCGATGGCGATAGTTGGCTGCCAGGGCGAAGCGGTCCTTGCCGGGCACTTCCCGGTCGCTGACCTGGTCATGGTGGGAAAAGTTCTCGTAGCGTCCCTCCAGCCGGGCTGTTCCCGACTGGCCGCCGGCCTGGTACTCGAACCAGCCTGCTGCCGTGGCCGCCCAGGTGGAAGCCAGGGTATGCTGCCGGCCCAGGCCCAGTTCCCCGTGGGGAGTGTGGCTGTCGTCGAAATCCTCGTGCAGGTAAAGCAGGGAAAGCTCCAGCCCGGCGGCCCAATCCTCCCCGGCACGGCTCAGCCGGCCTTGCAACAACTGGCGAAAGGTCTTCAGGGAGGCGAAGGTGGTGGGCAGGCTGTCGATGCCGGCGATGCCCTGGCGCCGGGCGAAGCTGTCTGCGCCCACCTCCAGGTTCCAGTCCTCGCCCAGCCGGCTGTGCAGCTTGAGCAGCAGGTTGCCGGCGAGGCTGGCGTTGTTCTGGCGGGGCATGATGCGATCGTCGGCCTGGTAGTAAAGAGTGCCGTTGCGGTTCAGGTAGAGAAAGTCGCCGCGGGAGGAAAGCAGCGAGCCCAGGACCAGGAAGTCGCTGCGCCGCCAGCGGCCGGCCAGCGAGAGCATGCCCCGCAGGCTGGACCAGGAGCCGGCACCGGCCTGCATCTCCAGACGCCGGCCGCGCGGCCGCCGGCCGTGCAGCACGATGGCGCCGGCCAGGCCCGACCAGCCCAGGCGGGCGGGGGCCGCGCCGCGCCAGACTTCCAGCGACTCGATCCCCTCCAGGGCGAAGTCGGCCAGGTTCACGGCGGCGAACCCCCCGGCGTTGAGCAGTATCCCGTCCAGGTAAACCGGCACCTGCTCGGGAGTGGAACCACGGATGGAGGCCACGCCGTAGCTGCCCAGCCCGCCCAGGGTACGCACCTGCACGCCCACCGTCCGCCCCACCACCGCCGGCAGATCGTCGCTGGCCGCCTCCTCGGAACTGATGGCAACATGCTCCACCATCCCGGCGGCGTCCTCGCCGCCCAGGCGGCTGGAACGGATGACCACCGTCTGCTCCACCGGGTCCCCGGTGGCATCGTCCTTTTCCTGCCCGGCCCCGGCCGGCAGCGCCAGCAGCAACAAGATAGCGACGGTGGCAACAGACGGCATTCCCGCTCCTCGGAGAGAATGTTCCGCTAGGCGGGCGCGGCAGGTTTTCCGGCTTGCGCGTCTTCCTACTCCCGGCGCCTTCCCGGGAAAACCTTCTCCCAGTGGCCTTGTTGCCGGTTTCGTCTTCGCTCACGGCGGCGGGACCGCGTCGGCTTCGCACCGAGCTTCCCTGCCCGCGCCCCGTTTCACATCCGGCCTATATACCCTGCCGAAGTAAAAAGCAACGCTGGAAGGAGCGGGCCGCTTGCGCCCCCGGTCCCCTCCCCGCCAACAGTTCAATCCCGCGAGTCCTCAGGAACACCTGCGCCGGTGAAGCACCAACAACAACCCCAGCAACCCCAGCAACGATAGCGCCGGAGACCGGGAAGAAGTTCCGCAACCGCAACCACCCCCGGCCGCACTGCTGCACACCGTTACGGCATCTGGTTGTACCGGCATCTGTTCGGTGTTGCCCAGGCGATCGCGGGCTACCACGTAGAAGGAGTAACGCCGGCCTTCATCGCCCTCCATGGTGGTGCTGGTCTGCTCGGTAGCCAACAACCACTGTTGGGGCGGACCATCGTCGACGGCCCGGTAAACGGTGTAGTCCCACACCCCGACCCCCTGGTCGCTACCGGTCCAGGATACCACCAGAGACCCGCAGTCGCCCTGCTCGGGCAGTTGCTGGATGGTACTGCTGGGGGGCTGGGAATCTACGCGGTGGATCACGTCGGAGGTAAGAATGGGGTCGTTGCTGTCGAACACTATGGCGGCCTGGTTGTGAATCTCGCTTCCCGAGGGCAGGCCAGGCGCCGGCTTGATGCGATAGCGCAACCAGCCCTCCCCTTCCGGTGGAGTCTGGTTGGGCGGCAGGTTGATACCCGAAAAGCTGAATTCTATGGTGCGGGTGGCCTCGTCGACGCTGGTGCCGAGCACTTCGGGGTGGCTGGAATCGAGCAACTCGAAGCTGGTCAGATCCAGATTGCTGTCTATGGTGTCGGTGACCAGCACGTTACGCGCCTCGGCCGTGGCCTCGGCCTTGTTCTCGAAGAAGATGGTGTAGACGAGGTACTGGTCGGGAGTGATATAGCCATCCACGCCGGAGGAAGACACCTTGTCATTGGGATCCTGGGGAAAGAGGAACAGCAGGCCGAAGAGCTTGCTGAACAGCTTCAGGCAGGTGGTAGTGTCCTTGACCATGTCGTAAGCGGTGGCCACGATGGCCACTTCGGGAATGGCCACGGTTACCACCTTCTTGAGCACTCCCACGGCCAGGCCCTTGAGCTTCTTCACCCCCGATTCCCCCGCCGCTTCGAGTACCGCCTGGCCGGTGGCGGTGCGCAGTTCGGAATCGGATACATCGTAACCCTTGTCGGCCAGTTTCTTGCCCAGGCGGGTGACGATGCCATCGACGAAATCGCAGGCATCACCCAGCAGGCCCCGGGTCACCCGTTCGTCACCCAGTAGAAACACCTCGGCCTCGAGCTGGCGCTCGGCATCGTCCAGCCAACTTCCCGGCACCGCGTGCAGTATCACCCAGAAGCCATACTGTCTGCCGGCAGGAAGACGCGCCAGCCACAGGTACTCCGGCACCTGGGGGTCGGTCTCGGAGAACTCGCTGTCGTTCTGCGCCGTTCCTCCAGGCACCAGGGAAGGCAACTCCAGCCGGTAGAGAATATCAGCACCCAGGTCCAGTCCCACCAGCGGGTTCACCAGGTCATTGTTGCCGGTGTTCTGCAACAGAACCCGGAAGCGCGCCTCGCCGTCGGCCCGGACAAAGGTTTCCCCCGACATGTCGAGCGTGGCCGCCTGGCGGCTTTCCTCCACCGTGAAAGCCCCCACTTCCTGTCGCCGGGAGCCGCCCGGGGAGATGACCAGAAGCTGATACTCGCCCAGCTGGCTGTCGCGCAGATCGAATAGCGCCTGCAGGGCGCCCCCCGCCGCGGGTTCGACCTGGATGGCCACGATGTCCGCCTGGCCGTCGCGCTGCAACAAGACACTGGAGCCAGGCTCGTAGCTGCCGCCGATCCAGACGGTAATCTCGCCGTCGCGGCCACCGTGGTCCGGCACGATGTCGCCCTCGGCGGTTGCTCCCAACTCCACTACCACCACCCCGCTGCCCCCGGTGGCGATGTAGATCTTGTCGCCGCTGGCGGTGACGGCGGTGCCGATTCCGTTGTACGATCCTCCACCGTTCCAGCCGTTGGCGTCGGGCAGGTCGATGCCGGTCAGGCCGTTGCCGGGATCTCCATCGAGATCCACCAAGGACATGTCGACGGTGTCCAGCAGCAAGAGTCCCTCCCCACCATCGGTAACCCGGTTCTGCTGGTTGTAGAGCTCTGCGAATCCCTCGTACAACAGGTAGCGGCCTCCGGGATGTACGATAACGGTGGTGTTCAACCAGCCTTCCCACTGGTCAAAGGGAAGTTGTTCCACCAGGCTCATGTCGCCGGTATTGAAGACGTTGCCGCAGCTGTCGTAGAGCAACGAACCGACCACCGACAAGCCGGCTCGGGTAGTGAAGGACCTGTCGCTGTAGCAACCGTAGCCGATGGTACGCAGGCTCAAGCCGTTGCTGTAATCACCCGAGTTGAGCCCGTCGAT
>QMME01000028.1 GCA_003647095.1 Deltaproteobacteria bacterium | reverse complement strand
GCCAGGCCGCTCACGGTATGACTGTCCGGCACCGCCAGGGCCGAACAGGGCCGCCCCCCCACCAGCAGGATGCTGTCGGCGCTGAGGCCGCTGCCGCTGAAGACGATGGGGGTGCCGCCCCGGGCGGAAAGGTGGCGCGGGGAAACGCCGTCGGCGATGACCTGGTCGTAGTAGACGAAGGCGCCCGGCAGCACCACCCGGCCGTTGGGATTCTCCACGCTCACGTCCACCGCCCCCGCCGGGTTGGCGGGAGTGCGCACGCTGATCATGTCGTCGCGCACCACCTCCAGGTCCAGGGCCGGGTTGTCGCCGAATGTCACCTGGGTGACGTCGCGAACGTCGAAGGGACTGTCGTCGATTCCGCGCACGAAGGCCGCGCCGATGATGTTGACCCAGGTGCCCCCCTGCACCGGGCCCCGCGAGGGCAGCACCGCGTCCAGGCGCAGTACGATGGGCTCGTCGGCCTCCCCTCCCCCGCCGTCGGCGTCGATTTCCCGGTCACCCCCGTCGCCGGGTTCGAACCCGGCATCGGCGTCGCCGCCGTCGCCGGCGTCGGGAGCAGAGGGCGCCGTCGAGCAGGCTCCCAGCCAGGCCGGGGCCAGCAGCAACACCATCCAGACGATCTTGCAGGCCGCCATCTTCTTCATGGGCTACTCCTGCTCCAGGCTGATATCGAGTTGGTAACGGTTCTGCGTCTCCGGGGCGGCGTACACCCTGATGAAGAACCGCGTGCCCGAACCGGGCAGGGCCCGAACCACCTCCACGTCCCCGGCTCCGGCCGAGCGATCCACCAGCGTCTGCCCGTTTCCGGCCAGGAGGTCGAGATCCAGGTCTCCCTCGGCGGCCGGGTGGGTGAGCTGCACCTGCAGCGTTTGCCCGGGCTGGCGCTCGAGCACGTACCAGTCCTCGTCGTGGGGGCAGACGGCCAGGTCGTCGTGGTGCCCGGTACCGATGACCGCAGCTTCCACCAGGCCGTCGTTGGGCTCGAAATCGTCGTCGTCACAGGGAACACCGCGGGAGACGGCGATGATGAGATCGTAGCTGGCCTGCGGATCGAGGGTCTGGGTGCGCAGCAGGTAGACGGCGTCCTCGCCGACGGTGGCATCGATGAGCAGGGGATCTTCCTGGATGACTTCCCCGCCGGAAGGATCCAGCAGGACCGTCTGGAAACGATCGGCCGCCAGGAAATCGGTCTGCACGATCACCAGCAGCCGGTCGCCGCGGGCCAAGGTAATGGCGAACCAGTCACGATCACCGGCACACAGGGTCAGGCCGTTTACCCGCCCGGCTCCCAGGGGTGCCGCCTGTTGGCTGTCATCGTTGGGCTCGTAGACGTCGGGCTGGCACTCGGCCGGCAGGCACCGGCCGCTGCTCAGATCGCACACCAACCCCTCGGCGCAATCGGCGCTGGACAGGCAGGCCGGCGGCGGCGCGGTGCACTGGCTGGTCTGCGGGTTGCACACCGTGCCCGGCAGGCAGTCGCGGGAGGTCAGGCAGGAGTTTTCCCCCTGGCAGCGGTTGGTCTCCAGGTTGCAGGTCAAGCCCACCCCGCACTGGTCGTCACGAACGCATTCCACGCAGCGCCCGTTCTCGTCGCACACCATGCCGGCACCGCAGATGACCTCCTGGGTCTCCACGGTGCAGGCCCGCTGGCAGCGCTGGCTGGCCAGGTCGCAGATCTCGTCCGGGGCGCAGTCGGCATCGCGGTTGCAACCGTAGTCGTCCACGCACACCAGGTTGAGGGGATCGCAGCGCTGCCCGGCGGCGCAGGCGGAGTTGTCGGTGCAGGGGGTGACCTCGCCGGCGTCCTTGCAGTAGCCCTGGACGCAGAAGGCACCCAGCGGGCAGTCGTCGTTGATGCGGCACTCGCCGCCACCGTAGGAATGACAGAGATTATCGAGCGGGTGACAGAACTCGTTGCTGAGGCAGTCGCGATCGCGCACGCAGGGGCCGCACACCCCGTCCACGCAGCCCAGGCGCCCGGGACAGTCGAGCCGGCCGGTACAGAGAATGTCACCACCGTCCGGCTGGCCGTTGCTCGCCTGCCCCGAGCAGGCGGCCAGCAGCAAGGCCGGAAGGAAAAACGGCAGTGGCAGCCTCCATGACATGATCTACTCCATCACGTCCTGCTCGACCACGATGCCCTCGGGCCACTGCAGGGTGGCCACCAGCCAGCGGCTGCCCTGCTCCTCCAGGCGGCGGGAGATCTCCGCCGCCAGGACGCCGTCGACGAAGACCCGCAGGGTGGCGGTGGTGGGCTCGCGCCCGGAGGGGGTGTGGGAGGCATAGTAGTCGACCAGCAACTGGTACACGCCGTCGATGGGATCGGCGTAGCCGATCACCTCGGGACCGAAGCCGGAATAATCGTCGCGCTTGAGCTGCGGATCGTCGCTGTCGTCTCCCGCCGCGCCCCAGTCGGGCCGGCGGTTGTCGTAGAAGCAGTCCAGGGTGCTGCCGGGGCTGCCGCCCGGGGCCACCAGGTGCAGGTCCAGGTCGGCAATGGGTGAATCCCAGACCAGCTCGACGAGCAGGCGCTCGGCGGGAACGGCGGTGACCAGCACCCGGTCGGGCAGCAGGCTGCGCAGGCCGGTGGCGTCGCTCACCCACAGCTCGGCCTCGTACAGGCCGACCACGTCCGGCACCAGCACCGGCTGGGTGGAGTCGACACCCTGCAACTCGCTGGCCGATCCCTCCGGGCGCCGGGTCAGGCTCCAGGAAAAGGTCAGCGGCAGGTCGCCGTCGTCATCGCGGCTGCCGGTGCCGTCCAGCACCACCGTGTCCAGGGGATCGACCTGCTGGTCGGGCCCGGCATCGGCCACCGGGGCGCGGTTGAGCTCGGCCAGCAGGGCCACCTCTTGACGGGGATTGAGGGGATCGGCCGCCTCCACCACCAGCCGGCCCGCCCCCGGGGGCAGGCTGTCCAGGCCGGGACTGTAGGCCAGGCGGATGCTCACGCTCCGGCCGCCGGGCAGCTCCCCGGGCTGGGTGGAGGAAAGCAGGCGAAAGTCGGGACTGGTCTCGGCGGACAGGAATATGCCGGTCAACAGCAGGTCGCCGTTGCCGACGTTGCTGACCAGCACCGTGCCGGTGGCCGAGCTGCCGGCGTCGACCCGGCCGAAATCCAGCCTGTCCGGCTCCACCTGCAGGGCTCCCTGGCGGTAGCCGTCGCCACCCACCGCCACCGCGGCGGTGGGCCTGCGGGGATCGTTGCCCTGGATGGTCATGACGGCCGAGAAGCGCCCGATGTCCGGCGGAGCGAAGCTGACCGCCACCCGGCCCTGGCCGGTGGGCGGAATGTCACCTTCCGGCAGGGAAGCAGCGAAGGCGGCGGCGCCCGCCCCGGAAAACTCCACCTGGCCCAGGCGCAGGGGGCCGGCACCGGCATTCTGCACCACCACCTCCTGGATGGCCTGCCGTCCCACCGCCACGGCGCCGAACTCCAGGGTGTCGATGCCCAGCTGCATCACCGGCGGGGTCTCGATGAGCACGTCCTCGTTGCAGGCCGCACCCGGCAGCAGGGCCAGGGCGGCCAGGCCGGCCAGGAATCCTCTCATCCCCCCTCCTCCAGCGGAACGTAGCCCACCTGCACCACCGCCCCGAAGGGAGGCAGCGCCAAACCGAAGAAGCGGATGCTGTTGGCCTCCTCGTCGTAGACGAAGCCGTCGGGCAGCGACTGCTTGACCACGCAGGCGCGCCCGTAGACATCGGCGGCGGCCCCCCCGCAGTCGTCGAAGCTTTCGCTGCAGGCCTCCCCCGGCATGGCCGCGGTGGCACAGGTGGTCTTGATCCACACGGCGATGGTGCGCGGATCGGGAGCCCGGGTGAGGGTGAAGGTGCGCTTCAGCCCGGCGGCGGAAAAGCCCAGGGCGTCGAGGTTGACGCTGAAATCGTCGTCGCAGATGGACAGCGCCAGCCCCCCGCTCTGCTCGGCCACCTCGGCATAGCGCCGGCCGGGCTCGGCATGCTTCTGCTCCCGGCAGGCCGGTGGCACCTCGGGCACGTCGCCCACCACGGCGGCCACGGTGACCATGCCGTCGTTGCCGATGTCCTTGATCTGCTCGAAGCGGCGCACGTAGTACTCCTCGGGGCCGAAGGAGCGGTCGTCCTCGTCGGAGACGAAGATGATGAACAGGTAGGCCTGGTCGCGCAGGAAGCCGAAGTTGTCGCCCGACAGCAGCGGCTCCGTCAGCGCCAGCAGGGCACAGGCCAGGCCCTGTTCGTCGCCCTTGCCCTCGGTGCCCACGTTGACGTTGGCCGCGAACACGGCCGCGGCATCCGGGGTGTCGTTGTCGATGACCGGCTCGTCGCCCAGCAGGCGGCCCTGGTGGTCGGGGTTGTAGATGTCGGTGGAGGTCACCCCGATGTGGAAATCGGCCTCGGCATCCTGCAGGTAGTCGAAAAAGGCGCCGAAGTTGTCCGCCAGCGCCTGCTGCTCCTCGGCCATGGAGGCGGAGTTGTCCACCACCCAGAGCACGTCCACCACCGGCACCGAGGTCTGCTCGAAGATGTCCACCTGGGTGCCCGGCGGCTGGCGGGTTATGAAGCGCACGTCGTCGCAGCCCGCGGCCGGCATCAGGGCCAGCAGCAGCAGCGACAGCGGCAGGGACGACCTTTTCGCCATGTTCTCACTTTCTGAGCACGCCAGTTCGGCCCGGGCCCGGGACAGGAAAGCCATCCATCGCGCCGCCCGCACCGCTCGTGACGTGCGGCTTCATATGAGCCAATACTCGGCCGCGAGGCGGCAAAAGTCAACCCGGGCGGGAGATTCTGGGGTTCCAGAATCCCCCGGGGAGCGCGGCCGCGCTGGCGTGCGCCCCGCCCCGCCGAACTCACTGCTCGTGCAAACAACTATGCATGATCTTGCGGGTCTCGTGAAGACGATCGTCGGCGGGCAGATCGGCCAGGCGACGGTTCATGTCCTCGTCCTGGTGGGCCGCCAGGTGACGGGCCACGTACTCGATGACACTGGGAGGGAACACCCCGTCCCGCTCGAACAACTGCCGCTGCTCGATCAGCACCCGACTGGAAGCGACGCAACTCGAAGGCAGCTGCGGCAGGCGCTCCATCAATTGCCGGTCGGCAAAGATATTACCCTCCACGTAGAATCGCTCCGCCAGTTCCAACGCCTGGTCGTCCAGAAACCCCCAGTCGGCGGCCATGACCATCCCGGCCAATACCAGATGCACCATGGCACTGCCATCGGGACTGCGCAACTCAACGGTCTGGCGGTTGCGGGTACGCCGGTAGGGTTCCTTCTGCTGGGGATTCACCCTCCGAGCCAGGTCATCCACCCGGGACCAGCCCAGGGGAACCCGAATCATGGCCGAGCGATTCAAGTCACTCCAGCAAACCCGGGTAGGTGCCTCCTGGTTGGGCACCAGGCGCAGGTAGGCCGAGGAGACGGTATTTCCGAAGGCGGTGAGCGCGGCTGCGTAACGGCACAGGCCGCCGATGAGTCGTAGTGCCTCCGGAGAATGTTGGCCCTGGGCATCGCTCATGACGTTGATTCCGTCTCTCAGCAAGGCCAAGTGGAAATGCAGGCCGTTGCCGGCCACCCCCTCCTCGATCTTGGGGGCGAAGGTGGCCACGCAGCCGTGGCGATAAGCCACGTTACGGATGAGCCAGCGCCCCAGCACCAGGCTGTCGGCGGCCTCCAGCACCGGCCGCGGCAGGTACTCGATCTCCAACTGCTCGCCGTACTTACCGGCAATCTCGGGCAGGTCGCTGCGGACGCGGTCTATGTAACCCACCTCGCTATGGGCGTACTTGACATTGCCGCTGATCCTGGTGATGTGGTGAATCATCTCGTTGAGAATATGACCGCTCTTGATGTAGGGAGCGGCGGCATGGTAGCCGTGTTGTTTGCGGGCCTGGAAGATGTCGTGTTCGGACTCGCCGATAAGAAAGAACTCCAGTTCACCCATGGCGTACAGTTCCAGCCCGGTATGTTCATGGAACACCCGGGCGGCCCGCTCCAGGATGGTGTCGGGAGCGAAGGGCGCCAACTCGCCGTCCTTGGTCAGATAGCGGCAGATGAAGTCCAGGCTGCCGGACTCGAAGGGGTTGACGAAAGCACTGTGATAAAGCGGCACCACGTAGAGATCAGACAGCGCCGGATCCACCATGTCCCGAAACAACGAGGAACCATCCACCCGTTCGCCCTCGGCCAGCAGCAGTTCGGCCTGGTTGCTGCTGGCCACTGGCAAGCGCAACTCCTTGAGCTTGCCGTCGCTGGCGGTGTAGTGGAACCCCAGGCGTTCGATCTCCAGCTTGCGAATAACTTCCAGCAGGTCGGAGCGGGTGAACTGCCCACGGGGCTTGTCGAGCAGCTTCTCCAGGGGATTGGCCAGGGCATAGGAGAAGTCGTTAGTATTCATGAGTCACCTCAAGGCAGGAAAGAATCACTTCCAGTGCGAGGCGATGTACTGCTCGGTTTCGGGCAGTCCACCCTGCAGAATCAGGTAGCCGTTGTGGGGTTCGCGTTCGGTAATCTCGTGGTTGATGGGTTTACGCATGAGTTGCAACACCTCATCGTGATCGTCGGTGTGTCCCAACACCCAGCATAGCTTCATCAGGGCCGTCTCCGGCAACATGTTGTCCAAGGGAACCACCCCCAGATCGAGCAGGTCACGGCCGGTGTCGTAGACGTACATCTGCGCGTAGCCCCACAGCGTCTGTACCGTCATCACCACGTGAACTCCGCGGGCCACCGCTCTCTTGAGCGCCGGGTAGAGGGGCTTGTTGACATGCCCCAGTCCGGTACCGGCGATGACGATGCCCCGGTATCCCCGGTCCACCATGGCGTCGACCACATCCGGGGCCATGCCCGGGTAGTAGTAGATGATGGTGACCCGGTCGTCGTAGACGGCGTCGATGCGCACCTGGCGCGAGCGGTCACGACGCAGGTAATCGTTGGTGAGGTAGTGGAAGCGCTTCATATCCACCAAGGCCAGGGGAATGGCACCGATGGTGCGGAAGGCGCTGCGGTAGGAAGAATGCATCTTGCGGCAACGAGTGCCACGATGTAGCAGCCCGTAACGATCCGAGGTAGGGCCGAACATGCAGATCTGCACTTCAGCGATGTCACCGTAGGCAGCAGCACGCACGGCATGGATGAGATTCAAAGCGGCATCGGAGCTGGGCCGATCGGAAGAGCGCTGGCTGCCCACCAGCACGATAGGCACGGGGCTGTCCTGCACCATGAAGCTCAACACCGCCGCGGTATGGCCCATGGTGTCGGTGCCGTGGCCAATGACGATTCCGTCCACACCGGCAGCAATCTCCTCACCGATCTTTCGAGCCAGGATGAGGTACTGCTCGCGGGCCATGTTCTCGGAGAACACCCCGAACAGCTTCTCGGTCTTCAGGTTGCAGATATCGGCAAGTTCCGGAACCGCTCCGTAGAGTTCCCCGGGAGTGAAGGCCGGGATTACCGCTCCGGTGCGGTAATCGAGCCGCGAGGCGATGGTGCCGCCGGTACCCAACAAGGTCACCGCCGGCAGATCCCGGCGCCGGGGAAACTCCTGCTCGGGGATCTTGTAGGTGGCCTTCTTGTAGCCAAGCTCCTCGACATCGACCACCCGGTCGACATGCACCCCAACGTTGTAACCGTTCTTCAGCTTGATGACGATGTGCAGATCGTCGAAGCTCTCGGAGCGGGGCAGGATGACTCCCTCGAAAACACTACCGGCATCGTTGCGTACCCGCACGTCGGACCACACTCGCACCCCCCACTGTCGCAGGTGCCGGAGCGCTCGGCCCCGGTAGCCCTTGAATTCGTCGGAGCCTTCGCTCATCGTACTTCTCCCCGTACTTCCGGGCGTTCCTGCAGCAATGCCGCCACCTCGGCACCAGCCACTCGCCCGCGAAGCTCATCCATGGCCAATCCCATGTAGAAACGCCACCGTCCGCTTTCGTCGAGGCGGTGATCGGGCTTTCGAGCCAACAGTCGCTCCAACAATTCCGGCCAGTTGGGAGGTGGCCGTCCCCACTCGCGGGCAGCGGCCAGATCGGCTGGTGAACTCGTTCGCTCCTCGACCATGATCCGAACCAACTCGGCCCATACTTCCCACAACAATGGCTGTTCGACCAGTAACTCGAACAACTGCTCCCAGCGATCGGCGGCTATGGCTGTGACGTCGACCCCCCGCCGGGCCAATCCCCTGAGCCGCTCGCCGAAGAATATCCCCGCCTGGCGCAAGTCGGCTCCGCAACGCTCTACCACCCGGTCGACCAGGGCGGCGCCGCCGCGACGGATGAGGTACTCGATGGTCTTGGTCGCCAGACCGGCTTCGGCATAACGACGCTGTCGCTCCCAGGGAGGAGGAGGCAGCGCCCGTCGCAGGGCCTCGACTCGCTCGCGGGTCATGCAGGTGGGAGGACTGTCGGTGTCGGGATACATCCGGTCGGGCCCCGGCAGGATGCGTTCGAAATCGGTGTGTCCGTCGGCAAACGCCTGGCGGGTTTCGCTGGGCACTCCTTCCAGGGCATCCAGGTAACGCAGGCGAACCTCCCCGGCAGCAGTGTGCAGATCCTGCTCCGGACCCCACACTACCACCCAATCATCACCGTCTCCACCGGCAAGTCGCTTATTGAGCAGCTCCAGTTCCCCGGCAGCCCCGCTCGGCCAGTTGCCCCGGTACAACAGTACGGGAGGCAGGTCCAGGCCGGAAACCACCCGTACCCTTCCCGCCAGTTCGCTGGCGAACACGTAACCCGGCTGAGTGGGCCAGTCCAGGGTGCCGGCCAGCCCGGGTAACCTGAGCGCCCACACCCGGAAAGGGCCTTCGCCCAGTTCCAGACCGGGCCGACGCCCCTCGGCCTCGATCAGCTTCTGCCAGCCTTCTCGGCGCAGGTAGTCTACCCGGCTGGCGGCCAGAAGTTCCGTGACGTCAACCCTATCGACGGTCAAATCGTCGGGACCGCGAAAACCGCGCCGGACAAGCTCGTCGCGCAACCCCAAGAGGTTGACCTGACGCCAAGCCTCGCCGTGCACCAGGGCCGGAGCCCAACCGGCCTGGGGCACACCCTTGATCTCCACTCGGCGGCCGCCGCGCACAGAAACGTTTATGTCTTGTCGACTGGCACCCAGGCCGGTACGCACGTGGCCGGTGCTGCGACAAACCAGCCCGATGAGCATGATGGCCTCGGCCACCTCCTCGGGGGTTCGCAGCTCCGGTTCGGTGACAGTCTCAATGAGGGGCATGCCCAGTCGATCGGTACGCCACACCACCAGATGACCACGGTCGGCCACCTCGCGGCAGCTATCCTCCTCGACGCTTACCTGGGTAATACCCAGCTGCCGCCCCCGGAAGGGCAGATGGCCGTTAACCCCCACGATGGCGGTACGCTGAAAGCCGGTGGGGATGGAGCCGTCGAGGTACTGCTTGCGGGCGATATGCACTTCGTCGACGATGTCGCAACCTAGCATCAGGCATTGCTCGATGGCCACATCCAGCGCCTGCTGGTTGACCAGGAATGGAGGGGTATCGTCCATTTCGTAGGTACAAACGTTGCTCTCGTGCAACAGATAGATGATGTTCTTTCTGGTCTTGAATTCCATCAAAGCCGTACCATCGTACTCGCCCAGTTCCGAGAGAGTGGGACGCATGTGGCGCAGGACCACACCGTCGTGTTCGCGGGTGTAGAGCCCGGCCGGGCAGTGGCAGAACATCTTTCTCTCGGTAAGCAGCTGCTGGTGCACTTCGAGCCCAGCCACCAGGCCCACCTGTTCGTAGTCGAGTGTCGGTTGCAGCAATTTGGCTCCTTTGCACCGCGCCGCGGCACGGTTGTCACCTGTTCGGCACATAGCACAGGCACGGGCCACTGCTCAACAAATAGCACCACCGGTCATTTGCTAGCCACCAAGGAAATTCAGCCCCTTCCCGGCATGCGGCATGCCGTGCTAGATTGCCGGGTGAGGAGGCATTTCCATGAGAGGGAAAAGACTACCGGGACTGACGGCTGTACTGTGCTTGCTGGCTCTCTCCGGCGTGTCGTCGCCGGCCGGGGCACAGAACTTCGAAATCCTCGACCAGCAGCTCGACGCCAACAGGCACGGCTACACCGTCATCCACGTCTGGGGCAGCCACCGGCAGATGGGCCGGGCCCTGGGCGAGGTGTTCGCCGCCGACATACTGGACGGCATGCAGGAGGTGCGTACCGAGCTGGGAGACATGTACGGCACCGCCCGCACGGTGATCGCCGACACCGACTGGTCGGCCCGCGGCATCACGGAGGAAATCGCCGGCGTGGTGGAAGGCGTCCGGGAGGTCGAACCATCGGCCGACATCGACGACGCCGACATCATGGTGCTCAACACCTTCGGCGACTGGGGCTACTACGGCGGCTGCCGCTCCCACCAGTGCTGGGGCAGCTTCGTCTCGGGAGCCACCAGGACGCTCTCCACCCGCCGTCTCGACTTCGGCACTCCCTTCCAGGCGGTGCTGCACCACGTGCTGGTCGCCTTCGACCCCGACGACGGTTCTCCCCGCTGGGTGAACCTGGCCTGGCCCGGCTACGTCACGGTGATCACCGGGGTCAACCGGTACGGCACCCTGGTTTCTTTGCACGACTACGGCTCCAGCTTCCAGATCGTCTCCGGGGGCCTGCTGCGCTGCGTGGCCACGCGGCTCGTGCTCTGCGACGTCCCTCCCGGGCTGGCCCTGGACCGGCACCTGGCCTGGGCCGAGGGCGAGCTCGCCTCAGCCACCTTCACCACCGGCACCTTCATCAACTACTACGTGCCCGAGGGGCTGGGCGGGGTGTTCACCTGCACCACGGCCGGCAGTTGCAACAGCGCCCGCCGCCCGCGCAGCGAGTACTTCGGAGGCGAGGTGCTCATCACCACCAACAGCCAGACAGACGGCACCAGCGTGCCATCCGGCGGCGAGTTCATGGATGACTACTATCAACAGGGCAAACCCAAGAGCCTGGCCGATCACTTCCAGCTGATGGGCACCGGCGGGCTGCACCTGCTCAGCCTGGACTACCGCGGCGAGCAGGACATGACCATGTGGTTCACCGGCCGCGGGCTGTCCGGGCGGGTGGAGGTGGAGTGGAGCGAGCTGTTCGCCGGCTCGCCGCAGCCGGACGGCGGCAACAGTGACGCCGGAGTGGCCGATGGTTCGGGCCCCGATGGCGGCGCCGATCAACCGGCCAGCGATGACGGCCCCGACGGCGGAACCACGTCCGACCACGCCGCCGACAGCAGTGAAAGCGGAGCCGATGATGGTTCCGCGTCCGACCGGGTCGCCGACAGCGATGATGATGGTGGCGGCTGTGCCTGTGCAACCCGGTCGGCATATCACCCCGGGCACCTGCTGCTACTGGCCCTGGCTCTCCTTACGTCACGACGGAGGAGAAAACCGCGGCCCTGACAGGCAAAATGCCGGACAATGGTGATCGCGATCACGGAAAGCACCACCTGCCCCCACCGATAGTCTCTAAAATCCCTGTATGAATCCCTGGATACCGTTCAGGACCCGAGGAGAGAGACTGCCATGAAAAGATCGATGTTGATGGGAGTAGTCGTCTGGCTGTCCCTGCTGGCGGGGGCAGGGGCGGCGGAGTTGCAACTAACCGTGGAAGTTCCCCGGCCGCAGACCCGGCTCGATGAGCGCGGCTTCAGCCACGTCGAGATCCCCGGCTACCTGCCCTGGGGCCAGCCCGGTGCCCCGGAATTGCCGGCCCGGCTGCTCTACCTGGCCCTGCCCCCGGGCGAGCAGGTGACGTCCCTGGAGGTGCATCCCGCCCCGGCCAGGTCCTTGCCCGGGCGCCATCGCCTGTTCCCGCGGCAACGTCCCTGGCCGTTTTCCCGGGGCCCGGCGCCCTTCCAGGCAGCCGACCAGACCGCCTTCCGGGCAGCGGCCGCGGCTCCGCTGGTGAGCACCGCCCAGCCGCAGTTGCTGCGCGGCTTCGCCGTGCTGCCGGTCATGGTTCGTCCGCTGCGCTACCAGGCCGCGAGCGGCACACTCGACTGGTATCCCCGGATCGCCATCACCATCACCACCGGCAAGCTCAAGGGAAACCCGCCGGCGCTGCCCGGCTACCGGGGCCTGGAGCGCGATTTTTCCCGGGTCCGGCACCTGGTGGCCAACCCCCGGCAGCTCGATTCCTATCCCCGGGCCAAGGCCGGCCGCGATCCCGACTACCGCTACCTGGTGATCACCAGCCAGGCCCTGGCCGACTGCCCGGGTCCCGACAACCTGCAGGCGCTGCTGGCCGACAAGGAAGCACGGGGCATCTCCACCCGCCTGGAGACGGTGGCGAACATCCGCGCCAGTTACCAGGGCCGGGACGACGCCGAGAAGATCCGCGCCTTCATCACCGACATGTACCAGAATCACTCGGCCGACTTCGTGCTGCTGGCCGGTGATGCCGATCTGGAGCAGGTAGGCGGCGAGACCGAACCCGTGGTGGTGCCGGTGCGCGGCCTGTGGGGCGACACCGGTTACGGCGAGGAGCGCAACATCCCTTCCGATCGCTACTATGCCTGCCTGGACGGCGACTACGACGCCGACGGCGATGGCTTGTTTGGAGAGAGCAACGACCGGGTGGACACCCTGGGCGAGGTGTGGGTGGGTCGGGTGGCGGCGGATTCCTGCGGCGAGGTGGCCAACTTCGTGCACAAGACCCTGGCCTACCAGGCCAGCTCGGGAGACTGGCTGCGCGATGTCTACATGGTGGGTGAGGTGCTCTACGATGATTACTACGGCGCCGACGAACTGGAGCACGTGCACAACTCTTCCACCTGGAACGGTTATTCCACCAAGGGATTCTCAGAATCGAACTTCTTCAACGTGCAGACCATGTACGACAAGGACCTGGGCGACGAGGGCTGGGGCCCGGCGGAGATCCTGGCCCTGCTCAACGGCTCCCACCACGTCTTCAACCACCTGGGCCACTCCTTCACCGACTACAACATGCGCCTGATGACCGACGACATCATCTCCGGGCTGCACAACAACCTTTACTTCTTCGAGTATTCCCAGGGCTGCTACCCGGGGGCCTTCGACAACAGGATGGATGCCGACAGTGACAACCAGGTCCTGTCCCAGGACAGCTTCGCCGAGCACATGACCCTGGACGCCCACGGGGCCTTCGCAGTGGTTATGAACACCCGCTACGGCCTGGGCAGCGGTTATTCCAACGCCCTGCATCGATACTTCTGGGACGGGGCCTTCGGCCAGGGCATGAACCGCCTGGGCGAGATGCACGGTTACTCCAAGGACATGATCGCCGGCTGGCTAAGCGACCCGGGGTTCCGCTGGGTATTCTACGAGTGCACCCTGTTCGGCGATCCCGAGCTGGCGGTACACCTGGCCTCCAGCAGCAGCGAACCCTACCTGGGACTGCCGGCCGGCCCCATCCAGTTCGTGGCCATCGCCGGCAAGGGCAATCCCGACAGCCAGGTCATCACCGTGCGCAACCTCGGCGGCGGCGAGTTGGCCTGGACGGCCTCCTGCCCGGCCGCCTGGTTGAACTGTTCACCCCGGAGCGGCCTGGCGCCGGAGAGCATGGAAGTCTCCGTCGACGCCAGCGGCATGGAGCCGGGAGAGCACCGAACCAGCATCACCGTATCCAGCCCCGGCGCCGCCAACAGCCCCGTCGAGGTAGCGGTGGTGCTGCAGCTTACCAGCCCGCAGGACAACCAGCCACCGCCGCGACCGCTACTCTTCAGCCCTGTCGATGGTGCCGGTATCGATATCAGGCAACCGGCCCTGACGTTGCAGAACGTCACCGATGCGGACGCTGACCGGGTCTTTTACGACTTCGAACTCTACGCCGAGGGCGGAACCATTCCCTACCGTTCCTACAGCCACGTGGCTGCCGGCGATGCCGGCTTCAGCTACGTGGAGGTGGACCTGGTGCTTGAAGACGGCGGCTACAACTGGCGGGCCCGGGCGGTGGATGAAAAGGGACTGGCCTCGGACTGGACGGAAAGCTGGTCCTTCACTGTATCCGCTCCGGGCTGTGGTTGCTCCTCGAGCGGCCGGCAGGCCGATGCCTGGCTGGGCCTGTTGTTGCTGCTGGTGGCCTGGGCCGCCAGGCGCCATTGATATACAGGTACTGGAACTGCGGGCCCGGCTGCCGTAGACTCGAGCTACCTTGGGCAAGTGGCCGGTCATTTTGTTTGTCCTCCTCTGCCTGCCGGTCCGGGCGACGGCGCGGGCCTGGTGGGTGTTCTTCCGCGACAAGGGCCCCGGCCGGCTGGAAGCGGCGCCGCACCTCGAACGGGCGCGGCTGCGACTGGCACCGCGTGCCCGGCTGCGCCGGGCGCGGGTGCGGGGGGGCGACATCGTCGACGAACGCGACCTGCCCCTGGCCGGGACGTACCTGCAGGCGCTGGGTGCCTGCGGGGTCCGCTTGCGCTTCCGCTCCCGCTGGCTCAACGCCGCCAGTATCGAGGGCGGCCGGCGGCAGCTCGATTGCATCTCGCGCCTGCCCTGCGTGAGCGGGACGGCACCGGTAAGGCGGGGCCGCCTGCTCGACCGGCTGCCCGGCCATCTCCGGCTGCCGCGTGACCTCGACCCCGACTTCGACTACGGCGGCTCGCTGGCGCAGCTCGAACTCATCGACATTCCCTACCTGCACGCCTGCGGTCTTTCCGGCCGGGGAGTGGTGGTGGGCCTGCTCGACACCGGTTTTTCCCTGGAGCACCGGGCCCTGGCCCAGGCGCAGGTGCTGGCCGCGCACGACTTCATCGGTGACGACGACCAGGTGGCCGACGAGCCCGGAGACCCTCCCGGCCAGGACGAGCACGGCACCAAGGTGCTGTCGCTGCTGGCGGGGCTCGACCCGGGAGGCTTCGCCGGGGTGGCTCCCGAGGCGACGCTGGTGCTCGGCAAGGTCGTCAACACCGAGGCCGCCGACGAGGCCGACAGCGACCGCTGGGTGGCGGCGCTGGAATGGATGGAGGGGCTGGGGGTGGACATCGTCTCCTCGTCGATAGGCTTCTGCGCCACCTGTCCCCCCGAGCGCCTGGACGGGGCCAGCGAGCCGGTCACCATCGCCGCCCGCACGGCCGTGGAAAACGGGGTGATCATGGTGAGCTCCGCCGGCAACCGCGGCCCCGATCCCCTGACCATCAACGCCCCGGCCGATGCCGATGGCCTGATCGCCGCGGGCTCGGTGGATCTCGAGCGCCGGGTGGCGGTTGACTCCTCGCGAGGGCCCACCTACGACGGGCGCATCAAGCCCGACGTCATGGCCCCGGGTGCGGGTGTGCTGGTGGTCGATCCCGCGGCCACGGAGGGCTACCTGGTCCGCTCGGGAACATCCTATGCCGCTCCCCTGGTGGCGGGGCTGGCGGCGCTGCTGCTCGAGGCCTTTCCCGGCACCACTCCCGCCCAGATGCTCGAGCTGCTTACCTCCACCGCCTCCAAGGCCGCCGAGCCGGCCAACGAGTACGGCTGGGGGCTGGTATCCGGACGGGCGGCGGCGGGCCTGTACTGCTCCTGTCACGACGAGGATGCGGATGGCCACTATGCCGCCGACTGCGGCGGCGACGACTGCGACGACACCCTGGACACGGTGTACCCCGGCGCCCCGGAGCTGTGCGACGGCATCGACAACGACTGCGACGGCGCCGGCGACGAGGAGAACCCCGAGTGCGTGGTACGCGGCTGCGGCTGCGGCACCCGCGGAAACGACTGCTGGCCGGCATTGCTGCTTGCGCTGTTGCTGGCCTGGAGGTACGGAAATGGCGGAACTCGAAGAAGGAATCGCCGGGCTGGCCGGGTACCTGGCCGAGGCCAGGCACGTACTGGTGTTCACCGGCGCCGGCATCTCCACCGGCTCCGGCATTCCCGACTACCGCGGACCCCAGGGAGTGTGGAAGCGGCGCCAGCCGGTCTACTACCAGGACTTCATGAGCGACGAGCAGAAGCGCCTCGAGTACTGGGAGTTCGCCCTGGAGGGATTCTCCGGCTACCGGGACGCCCGGCCCAACGCCATCCACCACGCCTGCGTGGAGTTGGAACGAGCCGGCCGGCTGGAGATGGTGGTCACCCAGAACATCGACGGGCTGCACCGCAAGGCGGGCACGTCGGCGGAGAAGCTGGTGGAGATCCACGGCACCAACCTCGAGGTGGAGTGCCAGAGCTGCCACCGGCGGGACGCGCCCGAGGAGTACTTCGCCTACTTCGAGCGGGAGAGGAAGCCGCCGCTCTGCCGGTGCGGCGGCTTCATCAAGCCGGCCACCATCAGCTTCGGCCAGAGCCTGCGCCCGGAGGATCTCGAGCGGGCCGGCCGGGCGGCCGCGGCGGCCGACCTGGCCATCTCCCTGGGATCGACTCTGTCGGTCTACCCGGCGGCGGGCATTCCCCAGGCCGCCGCCGCGCGGGGAATACCCTACGTAGTGATAAACCGCGGCCCTACCGAGCACGATCACCTGCCCGAGCTCACCTTGCGCCTGGAGGGAGACGTGGCCGAGATCTTTCCCCCGGCGGTGGCCCGGGCACTGGCCGACGGCAACCGGCACCCCACCTGACCGGCAGGTACCGGCGGCATGCCGCGGGCGACCGCCAACTACTCAGGGAGCGAAGGCCGGAGCCATGGGTACACCGGGAGGGGGGGCGCCGCAGGCGGCCGAACAGGCGTTTGCCCGCCCCGGTGCACGGTGTTAGTATTCCTTGGTAGGGACGGGGAGGCACAGCATGAAGCCAACTGTCGACGGTGAGAGAATACGGGCGGCGGTGAGACAGGGTCGCCTGCAGTGGCATCAACATGCACTGGAGCGCTGCCTGGAGCGGGGCATTTCCCGCGAGGAGATAGTGGATGTCCTGGTCAAGGGCGAAATCATCGAGGTCTACGGGCAGGACAAACCGTACCCCAGCTGCCTGATGTTGTACGTCGCCAGGGAGGTACTGCACGTGATCGCCGCACTCGATGACGACGCGGGCATTTGCCACGTAATAACCGCCTACCGTCCCGATCTCGAACACTTCGAGCCCGGCTTCCGGAAGAGGAGGAAGTGACATGAGCGATGACAAGGGAAGATGCCCTCTCTGCGGTGGGGAAAAACACCCAGGAACTACCACCTTCGCCGTGGACCTGAAGAGCGGCGTGGTGGTTGTCAGGGATGTACCGGCCCTGGTGTGCTCGCAGTGCGGAGACGCCTGGCTGGAGGATCCTGTCGCCGAAGGCCTGCAGAAAATCGTTGACAATGCCCGTTGTACCGACACCGAGGTCTCTGTCACCCGCTGGAGGCATGTGGCTTGAACCCCTCCCACTCTACCGTAACACCCGGCACGAACGCTCCGTCTCCCAGAACGCGACCGGCTGCCCGGGCTCACCCTGCGCCTGGAGGGAGACGTGGCCGAGATCTTCCCCCCGGCGGTGCAGCAGGCTCTCTCCTCACCGGCCTCGCCGGCAGCAGGGGAGTGATCCGCGCTAGCGCTGGCAGCGGGGGCAGTAGCAGCTCGAACGCCCGCCCAGGCGCAGCGAGCGTATTCCGGCCCCGCAGCGCCGGCAGGGCTCGCCGGCGCGCCCGTAGACCATGAGGTGATACTGCATGCGCCCGCCCGGCCAGGCCCAGTCGAAGGAGGTTCCCTGGCGCCGGATGGACTCGCGCAGCACCCGGCGCAGGGCATCGAGCAGGCGCCCGGCCCGCACGGGGCCGATGCGGGCAGCCGGGGTGGCGGGACGAATGCCGGCGCGAAACAGGGCCTCGTCGGAGTAGATGTTGCCCACCCCGGCAATCACCTTCTGGTCGAGCAGCACCGTCTTGATGGCCCGCCGCGAGGCCAGGCGGGCGCGGAACCGCCCCGGGCGCAACCGCCGATCGAGCGCGTCGGGACCGAGGCCGGCGCGGGCCGCGGCCGCATCGGCGAACAGCATCACCCGTCCGAACTTGCGGGCATCGAAAAAGAGCAGCCAGCCCCGGTCCAGGCGGAAGCGGTGGCGCAGGTGGCGCCTGTCCGGAGGCAGGCCGTCCGCCCACTCCAGGTTGCCGGTCATGCCCAGGCCCAGGCCGACCACCTGGCCCGAGTCGAGTTCGAGTAGCAGGCGCTTGCCGTGGCGATCCACCCCGGCCACCCGGCTTCCTGCCAGCGTCCGGCGTACCGCCGCCCGCGAGGGAAATACCCGGCGTGGCCAGGTCGAGAAGAAGTCCTCGATCCGCCTGCCTGCCAGGTGCGGCCGCAGTTTCAGGCGCGTGGTCTCCACCTCGGGAAGTTCTGGCATTTTCCGCTCCTGCCGGAAGCATCCGCTGCCGCCGGCAGGACCTGCTTACCAGGTAACGCAGATTTTGCAACACCTGGAAACAATGGTTTCATCACACAATCGCGTGTGCATCTGCAGGATGGCAACAACAGAACGCCACCAAAGAAGCAGGAAACCCCGGAAACGGTCGCCACAGCGACCAAGGGGCGAGAAACCGGGCGGCCGGGCCGCCCGGACGTGACGGGAGGGCAGAAGGAAGGAATGCCGGCAGGCACCGGTCGGCGCCTGTCAGGTCTGGACCTCGATCTTGCGGGTGCGATGCATCTCCTGCTTGGGCAAGGTCAGGGTGAGCACCCCGTTTTTCAGGCGCGCGGATATCTTCTGCACGTCGATC
>QMME01000027.1 GCA_003647095.1 Deltaproteobacteria bacterium | reverse complement strand
TCTTGCAGGGCCGGAGGCAAGCCCCCTCGGCTATCGTCACCACTGCGAGGAAGCAGGAGCACGGCCGCCAGCAAGAGCAACAGCAGCCCGGCAGTGGCGAAAACGAACCTGCGGGCCGGCGGCCGCTGGAGAGTACTCCCTGCCTGCGCGGCCCCCTTCCCCCCGGAGGAAGCGGCGATGTCTCCATCCCGCCCCGCCGGGCCCGGGTCGCCGGCGATCCAGGCCAGCAACTGGCGAACATCACCGCGGTTTACCCAGACGACGGTGGCGCCGGGCGGCAACGACTCCAGGGACAGCTCCGGGGAAAAGAGGCGTTCCTCGACTGCTTCCCCTCCCAGGGATACGACGTCCACCGTCGCCCGGTTGGCCGCCGGGGCCAGGAAGAGGCTGCGCCCCGCATGGTTGGAGGCATGGGCCAGAAACAGCCTGAGTTTGTGAGCCAGGCTTTCCACCGGCAGCAGGTTGCCCGCGAAGTCCAGCTCTCCGGAGGCCCACAGGTGCACTTCCGCGTCCTCCCCGGTGCATGACGCCCTGCCGGCGTCCCAGGCAGCCACGGCCAGCAACACGGTCAGGTGGGCGGACTTGCCCTTGGACCTGCCCGCAGCCACCTCCTCCGGAGAACCCATGAACACCGGCTGCCAGTACAAGGTGCCACGGGGGGAGACCACCGGCCACAACGAGTTCGCCACCAGGGCGCTCCAGGCCTCGCCGACCGTACCTACATCGAAGTTGTCCAGGGGCAGCCGTTGCGCCTCCTCGCCGGCGGCCCCCACCCAGATCCGGGCGTAGCCCACTGGTCGCTGCGGTGCAGCAAGGGGTAGGAAAAATGCAAAAGACGGCCTGGTTCCCAGGGTTTTTTTCCCGGCGCTGTCCGGCATTTCAACCCGGTTTTTCTGTAATGGGTTCGAAGGCAAATTTCAAGGGAACCAGGGCCGGATCCAGGCCGATGGCCTCCGCCGTCAGCACCAGTGATCCCGAGTAGTCGTTGCCCACCTCGCGGGAGAGGAAGGGGTGCTGCTCTTCCAGGCGATAGAGCGACAAGCGGAATCCCGGGCGATGAAAGAAATTGGCTTCCCACTCCACGTGCAGGGCTCGGGAACCGTCGGCCTCGGTGCTCGTCCACAGCACCAGCTTGACCCTGCCGTACAAGCCCGCCCTCGAGAAGTCAAGGCTGAGCCAGGATCGGGAATCGCCGCGGTCACTGGCCAGGACCGGGTCACTCACCCAGGTGCCCGCCTCCTGGCGAAACCAGGGTAGGACCCGGGGAACCGTGGACGGTCTTCCATCCTGGACACCGTCGTGCTCCGCGGCATCGAGGCCGGTGTCGCCACCCGCCAGCAGGGTATCGACCAGGGCGGCCTGGCGGGCCCTGACCAGGACCGGGTCCAGGCCGGCTTGGCGCAGTTCTTCTCGCAACCCCGCCCTGTCCTCGGGAGCGGCCGCGTCCAGTGCCGCGAGCAAGACCCGCCGGGCCCGGCTATTTTCGTCGTCCCTGTCCATTCTTTCCCTCTTGGTACACCTCCACCGCCAACCGGCGCACCACCCGCAGCTGGTAGTATACCTGACCCTCTTCCAGGTCGAAGCGCCCGGCCAGAGCGGCAACGTCCAGCTCGCTCTGCCGGCACAGTTCGTCCAGAAACTCCACCAGATCCACTTTGCGCTTCCTTTCCCGGCAGTGACGGGACAGCCTGCGTCGTAGCCGCTGCAGCACGTTGCGGGCCTGCAGTCGCGGTTCGCTGTCGCGGGAGGCGATGCCCGTGGCAACGACAGGAATGTTCTTCTCGTTCCTCCGCGCGGCCGAGCAATCCAGGTTGCCCAGCTTCCAGCGCAGCCTCCTTTTCAGGTAGCGCAGCAGGCCACCCTTGCAGGGATCGTAGTCGCACTTGCCGCTGAGGACATCCGTCATCACCTCCCCGGCCAGATCCTCGGCGGACAGTCCCAGGCCGATGTCATCCCACTGCTCGCAGAGGATACGGCGGTTGCGCAGCAGCCAGACGGCATAGGCAACCAGTTGCTCGCCAACATCGGCCCAATCGACGCTCCCCGCCCACTCGGGCGCCCGACCTCCTGCTCCCATCTACGCCTCCCCTGCGCCCGTAAGTTAATAACAATCCCGGCCGGTATACAAAAATATTTTTTCAAAAAGACGCGGACAATTCATTACCAAGTTAGGGGGGATGGGAACAATTCCTGCCCACCCGGGCAACCAAAGGGAGGAGAATGATGAAAACGCGAATCAGCCTGGTCGTATCCATTGCGTTCTGTGTCACTTTGTACGGGGGATGCGGAAACGGCAACGGCAGCTGTCCGGAAATGGGCAGCAGCGGCGGCCCCTGCTACGGAAACGGAACCTGCGACGAGGGGTTGGTCTGCAACGAGGCCGGCATATGCGAAGCCGAGAGCAGCAACGCCTGTGCCGGCATCGCCTGTTCCGATCACGGCGAGTGCCTGGTGAACACCACCGGTGAGCCCCGTTGCCTCTGCGACGAGGGGTTTTTCCCCTCCGGTCTCGAATGCCTGCCCGAGAGCAATCCCTGCGACGGCGTCGACTGCTCCGGCCACGGCGAGTGCCTGGTGGACACCGCCGGTGAGCCCCGCTGCCTCTGCGACGAGGGGTTTTCCCCCTCCGGCCTCGAGTGCCTGCCCGAGAGCAATCCCTGCGACGGCATTGACTGCTCCGGCCACGGCGAGTGCCTGGTGCAGTTTTCGGGACAACCGCGCTGTGTCTGTGACGAGGGTTACGTGGCAGTGGGACTGGAGTGCCTGATCGAGGCCGGCTGCCGGGGGTGCCCCTGCCAGGCGGACGGTTCCTGCAACGAAGGATTGTACTGCAACACTTCCAACCTGTGCGTAGCAGCCGAGGCTGCCTGTGATTTCACCAACGTAACCAGCCGTAACAGCATGCCGGTCCCGTTGCGCACCGTTGCCACGACGGAGGCCGTGAACGGCAAAATCTACATCCTGGGCGGTACCAGTAACCCGCCAACCGGAAACTGGGCCTATAGCCGGAGGGTCTACGAGTACGACATCGCCAGCGACAGCTACTTGGATCTGGGGGAAATCTTGCCTTATGGCCTGAACATCAAGCCTTACAACATCGCCCGCGCCGACAACGGCAGATTCTACACGGGCCCGGTCATCGGCACCAACCAGGACGGTGGCTGGGGCAACCACTCGCGAATCATCGAGTTCGATCCCGTCTCTGGAACGGCCGTCGAGAAGGCCAGTTTTGGCGGCACCATGTGGGACATGGCCGCCGCCAACGGAGGGGACGGCTACATCTACTTCTTCGGTGCCTGGAACGGAGGCAGCGTGCCCAACATCTGGAGATACGATCCCGCAGCGGACTCCATCAGCGTGGTCGCCAACCTACCCAAGGCCGGCAATTCCATCACCGGAATAATCCGTGCCAGCAACGGGCTGATATATGCCTTCGGCAACCAGTATGGTCCGCAGTTGCTGATCTTCAATCCCGTAGACTACTCCACCCGGACCATTGCCCAACCCTGCACCAGCATCGGCACCATCGTATGGGAGGCACCGCAGGGAATCCTTTGGAGTTTCTGCGACTTCTCCACGCTGGTTAAATTCGACATCTCAAGCGAGACATTCACGACCATCGATCTGGGAGAAGCCCTGTATGGATCCGATCGCCCCGATAGCTTCTCGGTGGACTACCAGTCGGGAACGCTTTTCGCTTTCGGAGGCGATTCCGATACGGAGCCGCAAATCGCCCGGGTCTACCGGCACGACTGCCTGATACACGAACTGCAGAAGATCGTCTTTGCCGGCCGCAGCATCCACGGTGCCGTCTACCACCAGGAAGTCTTGTGGATCACCCATGGCCCGGCTGGTGCTTCCGACTTTTGCAAGATCGCCAAGGTGGATCCTACCACCGGCGCTGTCCTGGCTGAATCACAGGAATTGCAGTGGAATGGACGGGGGATAACCGTTGCGGAAGGAGACTTGTGGATCGTCGACGCCCGGGCCGACGTGGTGCACCGTGTTGATCCCGTGACTTTTTCCGAGATATCGCATTTTTCCACCCCGGGCACCGAGCCCAACGGCATCACTTACGACGGAACCAACCTCTGGCTACTCGACCCCTGGTTTCAGCACGTCTACGAATTGACCACCAGCGGCTCCGTGGTGAGCAGTTTCAGCGTTCCCAACGCCGGACAGGAAGGTCTAGAGTGGGATGGTTCCGGCATGTGGATAGACACCGCGGACACCGTACTTTCTCACTTCCTTCCCGACGGCACCACCGACGACCAGGTCGATGTCACCGTAATGCCGGCAGGCGGCCGCATCTATGACATTGCCATCGGAGAAGGCCGACTATTTGTAACCACGGCAGGCGACACGATTTTCATCCAGGACTGGCCCTGAAAACACTCGGCCGTACCCCCGTCTTGCCGGCACAACACTGCTGCGGCAAGCAGTGACGCCGGAATAACCATACATTCAACCCGTTATTGACATGCAGTCATTTTGACTGCACAATGAATTCAGGAGGTGGTTATGTACCGCACGCTCACCCTGCGTAACGTTCCCGACAAGGTCGTCAAGCAGCTACGTCGCCGGGCCGCGCGAAACAAACGTTCCATGCAGGAGGAACTGCTGGCCATCGTCCAGGACGCGGTGGTGGACCGGGCTTCGCTGGCCCGGCAACTGGAGGCCTGCCGCGAGTCGTTGCTTACACCCCTGTCGCTGGAGGAAATACACCAGGCCATCGAGGCGGGAAGGCGTTGAGGCTCGTCGTCGACACCGATGTAGTTGCTGCAGCCCTGCTGGGCGAGGACCGGCGCGGCCGGGAGGCCGAGCGGCTCCTGGTCGGCCTGGCGGAGGCATTGATGCCATCCCACTGGAAGGCCGAGTTCGCCAACGTGGTCTGGAAGGCGGCCAGGGCCGGGCGCCTGCCCATCGATTGCGTAGAAAAAATCATGACCACGGCATCCCGGTTGCCGGTGCACTCCGTTGCTGTGGACAGGCTTTGGAAGGGAGCCGTCGCCAGGGCCATTGCCACGGATCATCCCGTCTACGACACCTTGTTCGTGGAGTTGGCCGTACGCCAGCGCCTGCCCCTGGTCAGCTACGATCGTGCACTGCAGAAACACTTCCCCGAAGTAGTCCTAAGACCATCCGAAATAGCGCCGCGCGGCAAGCAGTGACGCCGGAACAACCGGCCAGAAAAACCTTGACAATTCCCACCCGCTCGGCCTAGATTCCTGCTCCCCGGCGGAGTTGGGCCGGGAGGCAAGTTCGGGAGCAAGCCATGTACGCAGTGGTGAGAACAGGCGGCAAGCAGTACCGGGTGGCCCAGGGCGACCGCGTAGACATCGAGAAGATCGCCGGCGAGGTGGGCCAGGAGGTCACCCTGGACGACGTGCTCATGATCGGCGGCAACGGCGACACCAAGATCGGCACTCCCCGGGTGGAGGGTGCCTCGGTCACCGCCCGCATCATCGAGCAGGGCCGTGGCAAGAAGGTGCTGGTATTCAAGTTCAAGCGCCGCAAGGACTACAAGAAGATGCGCGGGCACCGGCAGTACTACACCCGGCTGGAGATCACCGGCATCTCGGCCGGCTAGCAGGGAGCGAGACGATGGCACACAAGAAAGGCCAGGGAGCCACCCGCAACGGCCGCGACAGCCCCGGGCAGCGCCGCGGGGTGAAGGTGTACGGCGGCCAGAACGTCCGCGCCGGCAACATCCTGGTGCGCCAGCTGGGTACCCGCATCTACCCGGGACGCAACGTGGGCATGGGCCGGGACTACACCCTGTTCGCCAAGGTGGACGGCACGGTGCAGTACGGCACCCGCCGCGGCAAGCGCAAGCAGGTCTGGGTGGAGCCGGCCACCAGCAACTGAGGCAGTTGCCCCGTTGTCAATCGATTCGGCCACGGTGCCCGGCACCGTGGCTTTTTTTTCTGGATCATGAAGTTCATCGACGAGACCGAGATCGAGGTACGCGCCGGCAAGGGCGGTGACGGCTGCGTGTCCTTTCGCCGCGAGCGTTTCCGCCCGCGAGGCGGCCCCGACGGCGGAGACGGCGGTCGCGGCGGCAGCATAGTCCTGGTGGCCGACGCGGGCCTGCGTACCCTGTTCGATCACAGCCTGCAGAAGCTCTACCGGGCCAGAAACGGCCAACCGGGCAGCGGCAAGGATCGCAACGGCGCCGGAGCCGACGATGTGCTGGTGCGCGTGCCGGTGGGCACGGTGGTTTTCGAGGCCAGTTCCGGCGAATTGCTGGGTGACCTCAGCACTCCCGGGCAGCAACTGGTGGTGGCCCGGGGAGGCCGGGGAGGCCGCGGCAACATCCACTTCAAGAGCTCGGTGAACCAGTCTCCCCGCCGGGCCGAGACCGGCCAGCCCGGAGAACGGCGCCGCCTGCGCCTGGAGCTGAAGCTGCTGGCCGACGTCGGCGTGGTGGGCTTTCCCAATGCCGGCAAGTCCACCCTGGTGGCCGCGCTCTCGCGGGCCCGTCCCAAGGTGGCCGATTACCCTTTCACCACCCTGGTGCCCACCCTGGGGGTGGTGCCGGTCGACGAGGGCCGGCAATTCGTCATCGCCGACGTGCCCGGTCTCATTCCCGGGGCCGCCCGGGGGGCGGGGCTGGGGTTGCGCTTCCTGCGCCACCTGGAACGCTGCTCGGTGCTGCTGCACCTGCTCACCTGGCAGGAGGGCGAGGATCCCCAACCACGGAAACTGCTGCAACGCTTCGAACAGATCGAACAGGAGCTGCGCGCCTTCGGCGCCGGCCTGGAAGAAAAACCCCGCTTGGTGGCGCTATCCAAGCGCGACCTGGCCGAAGTGCGCCAGGTCGAGGGGCAGGTCAGGGAAGAACTGGCCGCTCGCGGCCTGCGCTGCCTGACGCTTTCGGCGGCCAGCCGCGACGGGCTGCCGGAGCTGGTATCCACCCTGGCCGACCTGCTGTGGCCGGTCAACGAGTCCGGGTGACCTTGGATAGTCCGCGGGGGCGATCCAGCGGGCAACCACGACAACGAGCCAGCTGCAGGGCCAGCAACTGGCCGGGTACGACCGCCTCGACGGGGGTGAGCCACTCGGCCTGTCCCGGCTCGAGCGGCAGCGCCAGCTGCGCCTGGTCGAGCAGGGGGCGGTGATCAGATATTACCAGCAGCTCGGCCCGGCGCTGCCGCAGTTGCCCGGCCAGGCGGCGCACGTCGGCGAAAACCCTTCCCCGGGGTGCTACCAGCAGCACGGCGTAGCCGCTTTCCACCATGGCGATGGGACCGTGGCGAAAATCGGCGCTGGAGGCCGGCTCGGCACTCAGGTAGGCCAGTTCCTTGAGCTTGAGCGCCAGTTCGAAGGCGGTGGCATAGTTGTAGCCCCGGCCGATGACGCTGAGCCGGTCGAGGTAACGGTAACGCTCGGCGGCCCCGGCCCGCTCCTCGCTCGCCGCCAGCAGCGAGGCCACTCGCTCGGGCAAGCGCTGGAGCAGCTCGAACTCGCGCCGGCCGCCGTCCAGGCAGACGCTGAGCATGGCCAGGGCCAGCAACTGGGCGGTGTAGCTCTTGGTGGCCGCCACCGAACGCTCCACCCCGGCCCGCAGATCGATCACCAGCTCGGCAGCCCGGGCCAGGGGACTGCGCGGGGAGTTGCACAGGGCCAGCGTCGGCTGACCCTGGCGCCGGGCCTCTTCGATCACCCGGCACAGGTCGTCGGACTGCCCCGACTGGGACACCGCCAGCACCAGCCCCGGCGGCAGGCGCGGGGGACGCCGGTAGATGGTGAACATGGACGGCGCCGCCAGGGCCACCACCAGGCGGTTGCGGGTTCCCAGCAGGTACTTTCCGTAGAGCACGGCATTGTCGGAAGAGCCCCGGGCCACGGCGTAGACGAATTCCACCCCCCGGCGGCGCAGGTAACCGGCCACCTCGCGCATGCGGGGCAACTGCTTGCGCAACAGCCTCTCCAGCACCGCCGGTTGTTCGTGGACTTCCTTTTCCAGTCTGCTCACCAGCGCACCCGCGAGCGGCCCGGTTTCACCAGATACTCTCGGGAACGTAGATGATGTCGCCCGGCTTGAGCAGGAAGTTCTTGGCCTTGCCCTCGGCGATGGCCTCGACCGGCACCGGGTACTTGTGTTCCGCGCCCTCCACCAGCCTGGTTACGTTGGTGTCGTTCTTGGCCGCCATCTTGGAGAAGCCACCGGCCATGCTGATGACCTGGATGACCGTCATGCCCTCTTCGTAGGGAAAGGTGCCGGGCTTGTTGACCTGGCCGAATACCGAGACCTTCTTGGAATTGTACTCCTTGACCAGGATGCTCACCTGGGGATTGCGCAGGAAACGTTCGGCCAGCTTCTTCTGGAGGAGATCGGCCACCGCCGAGCTGGTCAATCCCTCCACTCGCAGCTTGCCCACCAGGGGAAAGTTGATGGTGCCGGTGGAAGACACCCGGAACACGCCGCTCAGGTCCTTCTCGTCGTAGACCTTGACCTCGAAGACGTCTCCCGGTCCCATGGTGGTGGCGGTTACCAGCGTGGGGTGGGTGACTTCCGGAGTCTGGGGAGTCCGGGAAAACCAGCAACCCGCCAACAGCGGCAGCAGTAACAGGGCCCGGGAAATTGTGGCACCACCACGCATGATGCGGCCGAGTCTAGCCCGACGCCGGTCAATAGTCCAGCGCGGCGTGGAAAGTCACCAGGTGCTTGGTATAGTCGACACTGGCATTGGCCTGGGGCTGCTGCCACCCGGAAAAACGGGCCTGCAGGCCATAGGCCAGGCCGATCTCTATCCAGTCCAGGAAGTGAACATCGAAACTGACCCCGGCGCTGATCAGGTGATCGGAACGACCGCCCTGGGCGGCGGCCGCGGCCGCCACCGGCTCCCCGTAGGAGAGGTAGTCGTAGGCGGCATCCAGGCTGAGCACGAAGCGGCCGGCTATTTGCTGGCGCAGCCGGGCATAGGCCCGATCCTGGCCGAACCAGGCGAACAGCACCACCGGCTGAAAGTTGCGCAGGTAGCCCACCTGCACGAAGGTGGTGGCCGCCCGGTAGCTTATCTCCGCCTGACCGATGGCCGAGCGGTAGTTGGAACCGGTGTAGTTCTGCACCGAGGGCAACAGGCTGTCGCCGTAGCCGGCACGCACGCTTACCGCCAGGGTGGGAGTTATCTGGCCGAGCAGGCCCACCGTGGCCCGGATGGCATTGACATCTATGTTCTTCTCACCAGTCGAGTAACTGTTGGGATAGCGGCGGATGTCGGAATCGAAGTCGAGGGTGACGGCCGTCTTGGGTAGAAACTTCCACTTGGCCGAGAAGTAGGCCCGGTGAGCGTAGGAAGACAGGGCCTGCGACTCGGTGTTCTGCTGCTCGTCGAACCAGTCGATGAAGAAGCCGTAGGCCAGGTCGAACATCAGGGCCCCGCCTCCCGGTTTTATCTGCAGGTGAGCCTTGGCCTCGTTGTCGGTGCGATCGAACTTGCCGCTCAACGAGGTGTAACGGGGATCGGCGGTGCGCGAGAAATTGTCTTCCACGAAGAAGCTGACCTGCCCCTCGGGATTGAAGCCCAGGCGTAGGTCGGCCTCGCCGGCGAAGGTGCTCAGGTTGCTGGTTGTGCTGTTGTCGATGCCGAAGTAGTAGTCGTAGCCCACCCGGCTGTTGAGTTCGAACGATACCGTCTCCGAGGGGAAGGTCAAACTCAGGCCGGGACGAATGCGCATCAGCAGATCCATCACCGGGTTGCTGGCGAAGTAACCCGGGTTGCTGTCGTATACCCAGTCCAGGTCGAGCGACATGTGCAGGCGTCCGGCCCCGGCCTTGATACCCCGGCCCCGGGAAAGTGCCTGTGCCGGCAACAGCAACAGGCACAGCATTCCCACCAGCAATGCCCGTTTACCAGAAATGAAGTTCCCTCTCATGTTCACAATCCCCGGCACGACACCGGAACCTCCCCGGTCCGCCAGCCTGATAAACAAAACACCACGATGCCCTGCACCTTAAAGTATTTGCCCGCGATTGGCAAACTTTTTTTGCCTGGCCATTTCCTTGTTATCACTGCAAAATCCACGACACAACAAACCCCTCACCCCGCCGCGATACCCCCGGCCGGCAGAAGTACCGGGCAACTACTGATAGGGGCTGGCTGCCGGCGGCCTGACAATTGGCGTCTCCGGCAGGTCCACCTCGGTGGGGTCTTCCTCGGGAACCTGATCCTTGTCGACCTCCACCTCGACGGTGGTCTTGCCCACCGCGAAGGCCAGTTCTCCCACGCACTGCTCGGCCTCGGAACGCAGCACCTTTATCTTCTGGTGAGATATGGAGATCTTGTGGAACTCGTGGGCCGCGGTGTCGCGCTCTCCCTTGGCCACGGCCTCCTGCAGGGTCATGTCGGCCTGCTCGGAGATGCGAATCAACCCCTTGATGGTTGTCAGCTTCTCGTTGATGCAGTTGATCTTGATGACGTCCTTCTCTTCCCGGGCGTCCTTGAGCAGCCTGAGCACGTGGCCCAGCGTCTGCTTCATGTCTGACAGGTAGGAAGTGGCGCGTTGCAACTTCTCGGAATCGGAGATCTGCTTGGCCTCATCGAACTTCTGCCCGCTGTCCGCAGCCGCCGGCTGACCGGCCGGTTGTTCGGCGGGTACCTGTGCCTGTACCGGCAGCGCCAACAACAACGTCAAAAAAACCGCTCGCACCATCATGGTACCACCTCCCGCTTGCCACTTACTGGTCAGTCAACCATCGGGGTATTTACACCCAACCCGTGTTTATTTTGCCCGCCTGGCCATTCAATGTCAATGCAAAGCAGACCGCTTGTATGTGACCTGGCTCACGCTGTCTCAACGGCCAACCACCACTTCCGGGCTCTGGGCCGGAGGGGACACGGCCCGGCCGTCCGTAGCCTCCACCTGGCACTGCCAGATGTCCGCCGGATTGGTCAAGCGCGCCGGGACCGTTGTGGTCTGTGGAGCGAATGACTGGCGCACCCCGTCCTTGAACCAGGAAAAGCGGTATTGCACCTGGTCACCGTCCGGGTCCCGGGCTGGTGCCGACACCTGGCAGCGCAGGGTGTCGTTATCCCGTGGATGCTCCGGCTCGATGACCACCCGCGGGCTGGTCGGTGCAGCGTTGCCGATCTTGACCTGGGCCGTGGCCGCCGGGCCGCTGTCCTGGTCGTCAGTAGCAATGGCCCGGCAGGTCCAGCGCTGGAACTTCCTGGTCTCGGTGGCCGGCAAGCGCTGGCCGGTATGCCGGGGCTTTCCTTTTTGGGAATCATCGTCCAGGAACCACTGGTAGCTGTGAGTCACTGCCTCGTGATCCGCATCGACGGTGGGACGGGCAAGGGCACAGTGCAGTTCGTCGGAAGACAGCGGCTGTGCCGGTTCTATGGTCGGGGACGGCCGTGCCGGCGGGGTGTTGGTCACCACCACCTGGGCCCGGGCGGGTGGCGAGTTGGCCTGGCCGTCGCTGACCCGCACCTCCACGCTCCACTTCTGTCCCTTGCGCAGGAATCCTGCCGGCACCTGCCGGGCATCGTCAAGTTCCGGCAAGTGCTTGCCGTCAACTTTCCAGACGATATGCTCGACAAGCTCATCACCGTCGACATCGGAAGCCGGCCGGGTATTCTTCAGGATCAGGGAATCCGTGCAGCGCGGCCGCTCCGGCAGCAGTGCCACCACGGGAGCCCGCGGCGGGGTGTTTTTCACCTGCACGGCCGCCGTGCAGCGGGTGCCCCCCTCCTCACCGTCGTGGAAGAAGGCCTCGACCCGCCAGCGCTGGCCGGCCTTGACCAGCTTGCCGGAAACCTGCTGCGGGTGATCCGTCGTGCTCAACGACTCATCGTCGCGATACCAGGTGAAGTGCGGCACCAGCCGATCACCGTCGGCATCACTCGCTGGCTCCAGCACCGCCTTCAGCGCCGAACCCGTGGTCGGGTTCCGGGGACGAATGGCAACCCGGCAGGCCGGTGGAGGGGTGTTGACGACGGTGAACCATTGCCTGGCCGGCGGGCCGTTGGCCACCCCGTCGCTGGGGGTCAAGACCGCCAGGTAACGCTTGTGCTTGCTGGTACGCGCTGCCGGCAGGCTGAACAAGTCCTGGCCCTGTTGCAATTGCCGGCGTCCCTGTCGCCCTACCTCGAACCAGGTCACCTGGACCGTTACCTTGTCGCCATCGGCATCCCGGGCGGAACGTGTCTTTTCAACCACCAGGTCTTCGCCTGTTCGCACCAGCGGCCGGCGGGCACGTACCTGCGGTGGTTGTGGCGGCGTGTTGCCAATGGTTACCTCCGCGTGGACCGGCCGTCCCTCCGCCTGGCCGTCACTGGCCACCACCGTTACCGCCCACTTCTGGCCCCGGGCGGTGGCCGCCGGGGCGACCGAGAACGCAGAGACGCCCTTTCCCGACGGACGCTTGCCATCGACTCGCCACGTGGTCCGGTAAACCAGGGAATCGCCGTCGACGTCCTCGGCCGCAGCCAGCAGGCGCACCAGCAGCCGGTCGCCGGTGACAGGCCGGGCCGGTACCAATTCGAGGCGCGGCTGCCCCGGAGGAGTATTGACCACCGTCACCTCGGCCACCGAGCTGGCACCGCTGTCTTCGCCGTCGTGGGAGGTCACCTTGACCGACACTTTCTCTCCCTTGCGGGCCAACCCGGCCGGGAAACTGCTGGCGCTCGACAGCAGGTTGACCTCCCGCCCGTCCACCGACCAGCGGTAACGATAGGAGACCTGGTCACCATCGACATCGCGGGCGGGCTTGTCGAACACCACCTTGATGACATCGCCGACAGTCGGCCGGCCCGGAACCAGGTGAACCCGGGCCGGACCCGGGGGGGTATTGCCGATGGTGACCGAGGCATGTGTCACCTGGCCGGTGGTTTCCCCGTCGTGAGGACGCACCACCACCGTCCAGCGCTGTCCCTTCCTGACCAGCCGGGCCGGCACCCGGCGCTGCCGCAACCCCTTGACCGGTTGGCGATTGCGCAACCAGCTGACCCGGTAACCAATGCGGTCTCCATCAGCGTCCGCGGATTCCTGCACGATCTTGAGCTGCAGCTCATCACCGTGACGAGGATTCGCGGGCGCGAGGGCGATCCGCGGTGGACCAGGCGGGCTGTTGCCGATCACCACCCGGGTACTCTTGAAGCGCCGCTCGCCCTTGCCGGCCTGCAGGATAAACCACCACTTCTGGTGCTTGCTGGTGGCAGCGGGTGGCACCTGGCGCTTCCCCTGCAGCTCGGGCACCGGTTTACCGTTGCGAAACCAGGTGATGACGGTCTGCGGTTCGGGATCGCCGTCGAGATCGAAATGCCGGTAGTGCAGTTGCAGGGCGTCGGTGGTGAGCGGCTTTTCGGGTTTCAATACCAGGTCGGTGTAGCGATGGGGATTGGGAAAGCTGCGGCCGCTGCGGGCGGCATCGTGGGCCTCGGCCGGCCAGGCCAGCGGCCCGCGGCGCTGGCCTTTGCGGATCAGTCTCCAGGCGCCCACCCGGCCGGAGCGAGCCACCGCCAGCACCTCGATCACGCCGTCGCCGTCGAGATCGGCCAACAGCGGGGTGACATCGATCCGCTCGCCCAGGCGCACCGGGAAGCCGGGATAGCGGCGGCCATTGGACCGGAATAGCTTGAGGCGGCCACTATCGGTGCCGACGACTATCTCCACCCGGCCGTCGCCATCAACATCGCCGACGGCGGCCGAGGCTCGCAGACGCCGTCCCGCCTTGACCGGAAAGCCGGCCAGGGCCTTGCCTCCACGCCGGTGGACGTATACCTTGCCGTCACCGGCGGCGGTGATGATGTCGATCACCCCATCGCCATCGACGTCGGCCAGAGCCGGCGTGGAATAGATACGGTAGCCGGTGGACACGGGAAAGCCGGGCAAGGCCTGGCCATTGCCGCCCACGGCGTAGACGTGGAAGTCTTCAGAGCCGAAGACGATATCGTTCCGGCCGTCGTCGTCGATATCACCCAGCACCGGCTGGGAAGAGATGGTGTAGCGGGCCGCGAAGGGAAAACCGGCTGCCTCCTGGCCGGGGCCCCGCCAGGCGTGCAGCCGCCCCTGGTTGTCGCCGAAGATGAGCAGGGGTTTGTCACCGGGCGCCAGGGCCGCCACGGTGACGGCGGTGGAAACGGCGCCGCCGCAGGAGGCCGGGTAACCCTGCAGCGGCCGGCCGTCTGCACCCAGCACCCAGATCTTGCCCGAGCGGGTGGCGACTGCAATCTCCGGCTGTCCATCGCCGTCGCTGTCGGCCAGTACCGGAGCGCCGGCCAGGGCTCCATCCAGTTGCACGGGAAATCCCGGAAGGGGCTTTCCGCTACCATCGAGGGCCACCAGCGAACCGGCCTCGCTTCCGAAGATGATCGCCGCCCGTTGCTCGCCGTCCGCGGCCGGCAGCCGGCCGCCGCAGAGGCCGGTGGCCAGCTTGCCGAACTCGTCGAGCGAAACGGGAAACCCCTGTACGGGATTGCCGTCTGCCTCCAGGGCGTGCAACCGCTTGCGGGTGCCGATGATAACCTCATTGAGGCCATCGTCATCGATGTCCAGCAGGATGGGTGCGGCCCGGTCCACCTGGTCCTGCAACTCCACCGGGTAGTTACGAGCCTTGACTGCCGCCTGCGCCGGTGTTGCCGACAGGACCCACATACCCAGCAACATCAGCGATGCTCCAACGGCCTTGAAAGATGCCATCTCGTGCCTCCCCTCGACAGGTGCAACTATTGCAGACAGGGAAAGAAGACCAGAAACCCGCTTCCCAGTCAACATCTGCCACCGACAGGCCATACTGATAGGAGATTCGGCCGGTGGCCGGGAATCTTTATTTCCCGGTCCCGGGTTTCACGGGCTGGCGCAAACGCCTGCTGGAGAAAAATGACGGAGTTACGGCCAGTTGTCGGTGTGGGCAAGGAGGAAGTGGCCGAGAACGGCTACTGGCCCGGAGTGTTTTTCTTGAGCAACTTGAGGTTGGTCTCGCGCAGTCGGGCACTCAGCACCCGGGCGATGTTGATCACCACCAGGGTAAAGCCGTTCTTGTAAACCCGGGCAAAGGAATGCAGGTTTTCGTTGGTCAGGCAAAGCATGATGGCTTCGCTCTTGGCGCGGATGGTGGCAGAACGGTATTCCTTGTCGATGAGTGACATCTCACCGAAGAATTCCGGTGCCTGCAGCTCGGTGATCAGCTGCTCGGAACCGTCTGACCGCTTCTGCAGTACTTCCACCACCCCCTCGACCAACAGGTATAGCGAGTCCCCGACATCTCCCTGCTCGAAAACCACTTCCCCCTCGGTATACTTCTTCTGTTGGGTCAATTCTGCCAGCATCTCGATCTCTTCCGGCAGCAGCCCCTCGAACAGCCTCGACTTTTGAAGCTCTTCCACCTTGTTCACGGCGACCCTCTCATGCCTGGTTCAGGGTGATGTCAACATAGCACGTCAGTTCCACCGTTGGCAAGTTTTCACACCAGCCGATCCGGGAAATGTGCGAAACGGCGCGAGGGATCCCGGGAAGCTGGCAGTTACTTGTCACCCACTCCACCCAAGCCGGCATCCTCCCGCGACACCCTGAAGAAATCGTCTATGCGGGTGTCGTCCCGCGAGAGCATCTCGTTGTCCGGGGGCAATGGCTCGAGAAACTCGACACCCCGCTGGCGATCGGCCAGGTAGATGTTGATCGCCTTGAGCTCGATGTTGAACCCATCCTGGTGGTCGGCCAGGGGGATGCAGAAAACGGACTTCTCCCGCTCGCGGCTCGGCCAGTAGAGAAACTCTTCGCCCACGGAACAACCGAACAACTGCCGGGCCGAGGAGCGGTGTTCGTCCAGGCTCTCGAGCAACTGCTTCTGCTGGCGCTCGGCACGCTGCAACTCTTCCTTGAGCTGCTCCACCTTGTCCTTGAAATCCTCGGCACGCTTGAACAGTCTTTCTGACTCCTGCCGGGAACGCTTGCTCCTGACCTTTTTCTCCGACACGCTCAGGTTGATATCCAGGGAGCGCCCCCACAGGTGCTCCACTTCCTCCCAGAGGCTCATCTTGCGCTTGTTTTCACGCTCGTAGTGGGCCGATACCTCGGCCAGTTCGCGTTCCACCTTGGCCAGCTCGGACTGCTTGCGCTTGAGCGATCTCTTGAGTTCGGCCCGTTGCTCGGCATCGCGGCTCTGTTCCAGCGACCTGCTGAACTTCTCCACCTCGGTCTTCAGGCTCAACTGGTGATGTTCCACCGCACCCATGCGCGAGTAAATGTCGCTGACCATGATGCGCTGGTTCTCGAAATTGGCTACCGCCTCGTAGGACTTGTTCTCGATCTCGGCCGCCTCGGCCCGCAGGCGGGCCGCCTTGTCTTCGTATTCACCGGCCCGGTAGAGGGCATCGATGGCTTCCTTCTGGGTCTGCTCCGCGCGGAAGGCCATGAGGTTGATCTGGGAATGCAGTTCGGTGATCTTGTCGGCGCCTTGCCGGCGTTGCCGGTCCATCTCGTGCAAGCGGCCCCACCACTGGGAGAAACGCTCGCTCTCCAGCAAGCGGCGCACCTCCCGCAACCACAACGCCTTCATGAAAAGCTCCTTCGGGCCTGTACCGTTCTGCTAAAGCAATTCCTTCCGTCAGCAACCATCCCCGCCCTGCGGAGGGAAGAACCTGGATTCATATCGTCACCCTTGGGTGCCGCCAGCGCGGCCGACAAGCTTGCCGGGGGCGATCTCAGCCCCCCGGAGCAAGGATGAACGGATAGGTCACCGAGGTCTCCCCGCCGTCTGTCGGCGGGAAACGTATGGCCTTGACACGGGCCGCGATGCAAGCGGCCAGTTCACTGTCACCGGTACTGTTCTCCACCACCTCGACTTCGATTACCCGGCCACCGGGATGGATCACGAAGCGAATGACGATCTTGCCCTGCAGCTGCGGGTTGCGCTTCAAGCGCTTCTCGTAGCAGTGCTTTATTCCTCCCAGGCGGCGGCGTATTCGCTTGACGATCTGCTGCTGGTCACGCGAATCGGAATCGAAATCCTCCAGTGCCGCCGAAGTGACCCGGGCCACCACCCGGGCTTCGGTCTTGCCCCGGCCTCCCCTGCCGGCATTGCCGACCACGCCACGCGTGCCCATGTCCTGGATGGATGCCGCCTGGGCGGCACCATCCATGCCCCGGGTCCCCTGCTGTCCGGCAGCCGAGGCCACGTCGACACCGCCGATACCATCGAAGGCGCCGTCACCGGTACCGCCCACGCTGCCATCGCCGAAGACGTCGGCCACGGCTCCACCCACGGCCACCCCGCCGGCGCCCCGGGCTCCCAGGACCCGCAACAGTCCACGCCCGGCCACCTTCTTTTCCATGGCCGCCCGGCGGGCCGCGGCCGAGACCTTGGCCTGGCCCTTGCCGGCATTCTTATTCTCGCCCTTGTTGTCGCCGCCGGCCTTTTTCTTCTTCTTACGCCGCTTGGGGCCTTCGTCCGCGCCGGTTCCCGCGCCCTGGCCCTCGTCGGGTTTCTTGATCATTTCCTTGTCGGGCATGATCAGCTTGGCGAAGCGGTCGGGGATGTCGTCTATGCTGGGCTCTTTCTTGATGATGGGCACGTTGGCCGACCATATCCAGATGACGATCATGAAGGTCATGGTCAGGCTGAAGCTGGTGGTATAGGGCCAGTCGATGTTCTTGGTCCAGTAACCCCGGGCCACCTGGGGCAACTGCGTCTTTACCGGCTCCGGGGGAGGCAACACGAACTGGAACAGCAGGATGAAGTCCCCCATGGAGACCCGGCCGCGCGAGGAAGGATTGAGCCGCAGCAGGTATCCGGCGCTGCTGCTGGGAAGTTGCTGCTGCGCCTTGATGGCCTTGAGATCGGCCGCGGCCTCTTCACCGGCAGAGATACGCCCGGTCATGGAATCGGTGAAGGTGAGGTAATAGTCACCACCACGCAGCTCGAAGAGCGGAAAACTCTTGGGTACGTCGGCGCTGGGCAGAACGATGGTGTTGCGGGAACCATTGCCCACGGTGACGGTGGTGCGCTTGCGCACCAGTTTCTCCTCGATGATCTTGCCGGCCCGGATAACGCCTATGCGCAGGATGTGTTCCCGTTCCGCCATGGTGCGCTCTCCGCCTCCGCTCAGGAACCCTGGGTCTTGATGACCGCGAACTTGTACTGTCCGAACTCGGCCTGCCCGGCCGTGTACAGCACCTCGGTCAACAACCTGAAGGGTACGCGTTTATCGGCAATCACGGTAACCAACCCCTTGAACTGCAATTCCCGGCGCCTCTTGTTGTACTTGGCGATGAGCTTTTCCTGATCGGCCTTCTTGCGCAGCGCCTCGAACAGGGGAACGATGAACATGCTCTGGGGATTGTTGTCCTTCTTGTAGACCGGCTTGACCCGTCCGCTTTCCACCTCGGCTACCTTGCTGTTGTCGACCATGATGGCTCGCCGGGAGATGGCGATCTGCACCGCCTTCTGGGGGGGCAGCTTGGTGTTGGAGTGGGGCAGGCGGGTGTCGGGTGACGGCGATATCTGCACCGGGTCCGAAGAGTAGTCCTTGAGCAGGGCGCACAACACCACCGTGAACAGGGCCATCATGGGCAACATGTTCAGGTGTACCGGACGGTAGGGATCGGACTTGTGGCGCTTGCGGGGAGGAGGTGCCTGCCAGTTGGTCTGCTGCTGGCCGGCCGTGGAGTCTTGCCCGGTGGCGGTATCTGCTACGGCCATGGTTGCGCCCTCCTTGGTTCAGGAAATCTCCGGTACGAGCACCACGTCATAGAACAAGTTGCGCCCTTCCACCTGGCGAGTGAAGTCCATGACTTTCACCAGAACCTCGTAGGGAATATCGGGCTGGGCATAGATGAAGATACGCGTCTCGTCCGGGAACTCGTTCTTTATTTTCACCACCTCCTGAGTCAGCTTGATCATGTCGTAGCAGCTGAGAGGAGGGGGGATGTTCTTGGCCAGGGCATCTCTACAGGCCGG
>QMME01000026.1 GCA_003647095.1 Deltaproteobacteria bacterium | reverse complement strand
GCCCAGCCCACCCACTGAGGAACGGGAGAGCGCCGCCATGACCGGACTGCTGCTCGTGCTGCTGCTGGTGCCCGAGGTGGGGTTCTTCACCGACGCCGCCGATCTGGCCCTGGCCGGTGACGAGGGCCGTATCCGCATCGTGGTGCGCAACCGTTCTCCCTTCGCCCTGGATGATCTCAGGCTGCAGGTCCACGCCGCCCGCCCCCTGTCCCTGGAGGTTCGCCCGGCCGGAATTCCGCACTGTCGTCCCGGGGAACGCTGCACCTTCCAGGTGACCGCCCGCCGCCGGGCCGACACGCCGCCGGCCCGCTTCCCCCTCGACTTCGAGGTCTCCAGCCGGCGCTTTCCCCACCTGCTGGCCAGCCGCCTGTTCGCCGATGCCTCCCCGGGAGCCGGACGCCGCCGCGAGTGGATGGACGCCGGAACCATCAACATCAAGCGCACCGGCCGCCGCGTTCACCTGCTGGCCATGCTGCTGGCGGCGGGAATGCCGGTGCTGGTGCTGCTGGGCCTGGGGCTGTACTTTCGCCGCCAGTCGCGCCGCCGCGCCGCGGACAACCTCCCGGATAACAAGGAAAAAAGTCGGGGACAGGCCCGCTGATTTCTGGGGACGGGCCCGTTGATTTGCCGATCCGGGTGGATCAGTGGCGCCCGGAACCGAGCACCCGCCGGCCGAACCAGCGCAGCGACAGGCAATCGTTTTCCGGGCAGGCCTCGACGCAGCGCAGGCACAGGTGGCACTCGAAGGCCGTCACCGGCCCGGAATACCGCGCCTGGTGCACGGCGCGAACGTCCAGGGGACAGACCCGCTGGCAGGCCCCGCAGCGGGTGCAGCGCCGGTCGTCCTTCTCCAGCATGATGATGCCGGTCTTGTTGAAAGGGGCGCACAGGCCGCCGATGGGGCACAGCCGGCACCAGAAACGACGTACCGTCAGCCCGATGAAGAACAGCACGAAGGCCGCCAGCCCCAGCCAGGAAAACACCGTGGTGATGGGATCGTGCCAGTCGGTCCAGCAGACGGTGTCGAAGGAAAACAGGGCGGCGAAGATGCGCGAGGGACAGATGCGGCAAAACGGCTCGCTCAGGCTCAGGCGCCAGGGAGCGAAGGCCGGCAGCGCCGCCAGCACCGCCACCACCACCACCAGCGACAGCAGGGCGTACTTGGTCCAAACCAGGACATCGCGACTGCGCTCGCCCAGCCGGGCCCGGCCGATACCCACCAGGCGCCGGGCCAGCGAGAGCAGATCGGAGAGAAATCCCAGGGGACAGGCCCAGCCGCACCACATGCGCCCGGCCAGCAGCATCAGCACCAGCAGCAGGGCCAGGCCGCCGATGACGTCTTCGAAGGCCGGCTGCCAGACGATGGCCTCGGTGAGGAAGTACAGGCTGCAGCCCGTGCACAGTCCCTGCTTCTGGTAGATGCAGGAGGTGACCGGCAGGTGGGCATCCAGGCTCGCCGGCCGCCGCCGCGCCTGCTTGATGTTGGCTGGCCCCGGCGCCTGGGCCGAGACGGTCGGCCCCGGCTGCAAAAGTCGCTCCAGGCCGCTCAGGGCGTAGCCCCCGTAGATGATGACCAGGAAAAACAACACCTGTACCAGCCAGCGCAGGGCCCTTACCTTCTGCCTGTGGTAGGGAAATCTCACCGCTCGTCTCTCCGTCGCCAGACTAGCGCAGGCGCTGGCGGCGCGAAAGCCACGTCGCCGCCATGGTGGTGCCCGCCAGCACCAGCACCATGATGATCCAGAAACGCCGGTTGCTCCAGGGGGGGCTGGTCGAGGCCAACTCGGCCTGGTCGAGCGGTATGGCCAGGAAGGCCCCGGCCGGTGAGCCCAGGTAGAGCATCCAGCGCCCGTTGATGCGGGCCGCCACCGGCGAGGCCCACAGGCTCTCGCCCTGGGGAACCCCATCCCAGATGGGGGCACCGATGTCCAGGCTCCAGCGCAGGACCCCGTCGCCGGCATCCACCCCGGTAAGGCGGTTGTCGAGCGCGGCGTAGATGGCCTGGCGATCGCCGCCGCGCTCTACCAGGGCGGGGCTTGAATACACCGGCCCGGCCGCCAGGTGCTTCCACAGCCGGCGGCCCGAAGCGGCATCCAGGGCCAGCAACTGGTTGGCGAAGGTGCCGAACACCACCCGGGTGCCGCCACCCGCGTCCAGTAGCGCCGCCGCGCCGCTGATCCAGTGTCCGGCCGGGTAACTCCACAGCTCCCGCCCGTCGGCGGCGCGCAGGGCCCGCAGCTTGCCGAAGGCCGAACCGATGAAGATGCGCCAAACACCGTCTGCGTCCCGCCAGGCGCTGGGTTGGGAGAAATAGGGTTCCGTCTCCCGGCGCGACCACAGCAGCCGGCCGTCGCTGGCGCGCAGGGCACGCAGGTTGCCATCGGCGGAGGAGACCAGCACCACGGCACCGCCGGGCAGGTGTACGAACAGGGGATCGTGGACCCGGTTGTCGAGAAACTGCCGGTGCCACAGCGGCCGTCCGTCCGTGGCCCGCAGGCACAGCAGGCCGGCCTGCTGGGTGTTGCCGGCCAGCGAGCGGTCCCAGTACCAGTAGCCGACGAACAGCACCGCCCGGCCGTCCACCACCCCCAGTGCCGGCGCCGACAGGCGGCAGCCGTCCAGGCTGGGCCGGTAGTCGAAGACCGGGCGACTCCAGCGACGCTGGCCGCTCAAGGCATCCAGGGCGTAGATGCTGCCGTCTGCCGAGGTCGCGAACAGCCAGCTGTCACCCGTGGCCCGGTCGCGCCACAGCAGGGGAGTGGCGTACACTCCGTCCCCGGTGATGTAGCTCCACAGCGGCCGGCCGCTGACGGCGTCGAACAGCAGCAGGCGGTGATCGTAGCAACCGGCGGCCACCACCGCTCGCCCGTCCACCAGTCCCACCGCCGCGGACGACCACACCGTCATGCCCGGCTGGTACGACGATACCTGCAGCAACTGCTCGTGGCTCCAGCCCCGCGGCACCTCCCCTCCCGGTGTCCGTAGCCGAACCGAGCCGCTGGCCCGCAAGTCGTGCCGGGCCAGGGGCCAGTCGCCGGCACAGACCTCGTTGGAGTGGGGAAAACAGGCGGCACCGGCCCCGGGGGCCGGCAGCAGCAGCAACGCCAGGCCCGCCAGGCAGGTGCTAGTGATCTTCCTGGCGCCGGCGCCAGACATCGACTACCTCCAGGGCCTGCTGCGGGCAGTTGTCGACGCAGGACAGGCACATCTGGCAACGGTCGACCACCACCTGTCCATCGCTGATGGCGCCCACCCGGCAGCTGCGCTGGCAGGCGCCGCAGGAATTGCAGTTCTCCCCGGCCACCACCCGCAAGCGGCTGACCCGGTGCAGGCAGCCCATCAGGTAGCCCCAGGGACACAGGTAGCGGCACCAGGCCCGCCCCACGAACAGGGCTGCCACCACCAGCACCAGGGTGGACAGGGCCGAGGCCGGGTCGTTGACGTCGGCGAAGGCAAAGTGCATGGGCGAGATGATGGCCGACTTGAGCAGGGCGCTGCCGAGGATGGTAAAGAAGCTGACCTTCCGCAGCACGCGCAGGGCGCCGTCGGCGGCGTTGCCGGTAAGCACCAGAAACACCAGCAGCAGCAGGGCCGCCGCCCAGTACAGGCTGGCGTCTTCCACGTAGAAACGCCGGCTGCTGCCCAGCCGGAAAACGACGGTCATGAAGGAGGTGAAAAACAGCGCCAGCAACAGGTACTCCAACCACCTGGCAGCCGGCCGGCGGCGCCAGCGCCGGAAGCGATGGCCGATTCGTTCCGACAGGGCGGTGGCGGCTTCCTGGAAGGTGCCGGTGGGGCAGATCCAGCCGCAGAAGGTGGGCCCGGAGACCAGGGTGAAGGCAATCACCGTCACCGGCAGGCTCATCCAGAAAAACGACTCGGTGAAGACGCTGCCGATCAGGCCGATGCCGTGGATGCTGTTGCGGATCATGCCGAACACGCCCAGGCAGGAGTAGACCACGTAGACGAACACCGCCAGCGCCGTGGCCTGCACCAGGTGCCTGACCCACTGGCGCTGGCGGCGCGGTGCCGCCAGGGCGGCCAGCCCCAGCACGAACAGCACCAGCAGCGACAGCAGCTCCACGTGGCTTTCGTCGAGCGAGAGCAGGGGCGCCTCGATGGCCTTCCACAGGGGTACCTTGCCGGGGCCCATGCCGCTCACTCCCCGGCCGCCGGAGGAAGGTCGCAACGGTGGTGTGTCAGGCAGCCCTGCTGGCAGCCGGCGGGTGGGGCCGGTACCGTGTCGCTGGCCAGGAACGCGGCCACGAAGGGGCAAGCCGGTTGCCGGCGCACCTGCGGCCCGGCCCCCTGCTGGAGGATGCGCCCGCCCAGGATGACCGCCAGGCGCGAGCACAGCAACTCGGCCTCGCGGCGATCGTGGGTGACGTGCAGGCAGACCAGCCGGGGATCTTCCGCCACCACCCGCTGCAGTTGTCCCTGCAGGCGGGGTCGCTCGTGCGCGTCCACCTGGCCCAGGGGTTCGTCCAGGAGCAACAGCCGCGGCCGGGTCACCAGGGCCCGGGCCAGGGCCACCTTCTGCCCCTCGCCGCCGCTGAGCGAGGAGACCGGCAGGCGGCACAGCCGCTCGATCTCCAGCCGCTCGATGATCTCGTCGACCCGCCGTTGCCGCTCCGCCCGGCCCAGGCCGCGGGCGCGCAGGCCGAAGGCGATGTTGCCGCGAACGTCCAGGTGGGGAAACAGGCAAGCCTGCTGAAAGACCATGCCCACCGGGCGCCGGTGCGCCGGCAGCTGCTCCAGGCGCTGGCCGTCGAGGCGGATGCTGCCCCGGGCGGGCGACTCCAGGCCGGCCAGCAGCTTCAGCAGCACCGTCTTGCCGCTGCCGGAGGGGCCGACCAGCCCGGTGGCGCCGGCCGGCAGGGAAAGCTCATCCACGCGCAGGACGAAGTCTCCCAGCCGGCAGATGATGTCACGCAGCTCTATCACCGCGTCTTCTCCGCACCCCCGGTCCGGGAGTTCCAGGGTGCCGGCAGCAGGGTCCTGGAGAACTGCAACAACACGAATATCCACAGGCAGACGATCAGCAACAGGGCCGCCACCGGGCGAGCTTCGCTGGTGCCGGCGCGCAGGAACTCGTTGTGGGCCAGCACCGGTGCCGTCAGCGGCTGGGGCGCGAAGAGGATGATGGCCCCGAACTCGCTGATGGCCCGCGACCAGGCCAGTATCACTCCCACGAACACCCCGCGCGAGGCCAGCGGCAGCGAAACCCTGAAGAAGGTGCGGGCCGGGCCCGCACCCAGGGTGGCCGCGGCCTGCTCCAGGCTGGGCTGCACGGCGGCGAACGCCGTCTGCGCGGTCTTGATGAGAAAGGGACTGGCCACGAAGGCCTGGGCCAGCACCAGGCCGGCGAAGCGCCCGGCAACCGTCAACCCGGCCCGCTCCAGCAGCTGGCCCAGCGGGGCGCCTGGACCCAGCAGCAGCAGCAGGGCGATGCCGGTCACCGACTGGGGCACCAGGATGGGCAGGTCTATGAAAGACTCCAGCACCGCCCGGCCGCGAAACCTGGCCCGGCTCAGCACCCAGGCCAGGGGAATGCCCCAGCTGGCCAGAAACAGCGTGGCCAGGGTGGAGGAGGCCAGGCTCAGCCACAGCGCCCGGCGCACGTCGGGCCGGGCCGCCACCACCCCCAGGGTGCGAGGGGACTCGGCCACGGCCAGGTGGATCACCGGCAGCAGCAAGCCTCCCAGCAGAACCAGGCCCAGTGCCAGGCTGCCGGTGACGAACAGGGATCGTCCCCGTCGGGCCACTTGCCAGAGCACCAGCCAGCCCAGGCTCAGCAGCAGGAGGCTCTCGAAGGCGTAGGGCTGAAACAGCACGTACGACAGGCAGAAGGCGACGAACAGCCCCAGCAGCAACGGCACCCGGAAGACACTGGCATAGACGATGGCCAGCAGGACGAACAGCGACTCCCGGCCCAGCAACACCAGCACCAGCAGCAGCAGCAGGAAGTAGCCCAGGAAAAACAGGCCCGCACCGCGACGACCCCCGTCCCGCCAGGCCAGCCAGGCGCAGAAGGCCACGTAGATGTTGGCGACGAACAGGACCAGGTTGGTGGCGACCGCCAGCGGGCTGCCCGGTACCAGGGCGATGAGCAGGTGTCCCGCAGCCAGGGCCAGGACGACCGCCAGGCTGGGTCGCAGGGGCGGAAACATGCCCCGCACCATAACACGCCCCGATCTTCGGGAGCAAAGGAAACGACCGGCGTGTCGATCCTCTACCGGGCTTCCCGGAGCGCACCGGCACGTCCACTCCCCGTCCACTCCTTGTCCACTACTCGCTCTTCTCGCACAGCTGGCGCTCGATGAGTTTTTCCTCGCCCGCGGCCAGGCTGATCACCACCACCAGGGGCCGGGGCAGGCAGTCGGCCTGCAGGCCCAGGCTGTGGGTTCCGGCGGGCAGGGCCAGGCGATAGACGGGAGTGGTCAGGCCGCTGTCCTGCCAGTCGAGCCACACCCGGGCCCAGGGGGTGGTGTGGATGGTGAGCCAGGCCGTGTCAGCGGAGGCGCCGTCGCCGGACCGCTTCTTTCCGGTGGGACCCGGCTGCCGGCTGCCGGCCAGCAACTCCAACGCCCGGCGGTGGCGGCGGACCCGCGATCGCCAGTCGCCCGGGTGGGAGCCGGCCTTTTCCAGGCGCTGGCTGGCGGCCAGCAGGCCGCGCTGTACCCGGGGGTCGAGCGGGTTGATGCGCTCGCATTCGCGCAGGTGCAACCAGGCCAGGTGGGGATCCCGCTCCAACAACAGGCGGCCCAGGTGCAGGTGGGCTTCCAGGTCGCGGGGGTTGATGCGCAGGCTGTCGGCAAACGCCTGGCGGGCCTGGTCGGTGCGGCCCGCGGCCAGCAGGGCCACGCCCAGCTTGTCGCTGAGCAACCACAGGGCGGCGTGGCGGGGCCCGGCCTGGCGCACCGCCCGCTGGTACTCCACCAGCGACGCCGGCAGGTGACCACGGGCGCGCAGCAACTCGCCCAGGTGCAGGCGATCGCGCAGGTCGACGTTGCGGCGTGCTCCCAGGGCCCGCTCGGTGCTGCCGGCGGCCCGGGGCCGGGTGGATTCCAGCGCCGGCGAACCGGCCAGCGGCTGCAGCTTGAGCCGCTTCATCCAGCTCATCCAGCTGGCCACGAACTTGTCCAGGTTCATGCCCGTGGCCGCCGCCAGCGCCGCCGAATCGTTGAGACCGTCGCCTAGCCCCTCCAGCAGGCGGCGGATGGCCGGGTAGCCGAAGCGCTGGCGCAGAAACGCCGCCGCCTGGTAGACCTCGGCAAAGGCCAGCTCGGTGGCCTCGCGGCTGGGCAGCAGGGCCATGGATGGATGCATCTGCTCGAAGGTGATGAGCCGGTTGTCGCGGATGGCCCGGGCCAGGGCGCTGGCCGCCAGTGGTTCCAGGCCCGGCCGGTAGAGCGGTTCCGCCGCCCGCCAGCGATCCTGCTCGTAGCGGGCCAGGGCCTCGTGGATCCAGATGGGTGTCCGGTTACGGGTCTTTTCCGAGATGATCATGTGCACCAGTTCATGGCTGGCGGTATCCAGCCAGCCGTAGCCTTTCAGGGTCACCCGGGGCGAGGTGACCAGCAGCCGGCCGTACTTGCACACGGCGATGGTGCCGCTGGTACGGATGGCCTCCACCGGCAGGCCGGTCAGGCGCGCCAGCGCCTGTTCGCCCGGCAGCAGTTCCACCAGCACCGGGTGGGGCAGCCGGTAGCCCAGGTCCCGGCCCACCACCTCCAGGGTGCGCTCCACGGTGTCGAACAACAGGGGTACCAGGATCTCGTCCACCCCGGGCCGGAAACGCACCACCACCCGGCCCTGGGGACTGCGGCGGCTGCGGTAGCCGGCGGTGATCTCGGCCGCCGCCTCGATCATCTCCAGTCGCCGATTGCGCCGCACCTGCGGTCCCAGGGCGGCGACGGCCCGCTGTGCCAGCTGCCAGGCCGAGCGGTGCTCGGAGAAGTGAAATTTCACCCAGGCGGCTTCGAGCTGCACTGCCGGCAAGTCGGGAAAGCGTTGCAGCAGGGCCTCGGCACGCTGCCGGGCCGCGGCGAACTGCCATTGCTGCAGCAGCTCGTCGATGTGCTCGATAGCCGCGCTGGCCTCGGCGGCGGCGTCGCCGGCGGCCCGGGCCGTGGGCAGCGGGATCAGCAGCAGCGGTAGCATGAGCAGTCCACTGGCGAGCGAGAGGTTCACTTGACCAGCTCCTCGTAATAGCGGCGTACCTGCTGCCGGTATTGTTCGGGTACCGCGTCTTTCATGCCCTCGAGCAACTGGCGGCGGTAATCCAGGGGGGGCTGAAAATCTTCCGGCGAGGGCAGTTCCACCTCGCGCTCCGAGGCCCGGCCCCCGGCGGCTCCCACATCGCGCCCCCCCGGGCGGCCGGCGCTTCCCAGCGGCAACGGCATTCCCCCACCGCCGCCGGAACGGCAGCTTTTCTGCAGCGCCTGGCGCAGGGCCTGCAATTCGGCCAGGGCCTGGCGCTGGTGGGGCCGGGCCCGGGAGGGACGCAGTTTCTTCAAGTTACCGGCGGCCTGGCGCATGTGCCGGCCGCCGCGGGCCAGCCGCTCCTGGGCCGGCCGGCCGAACAGCGGTGCCTGCCGGTCGAGCTGCTGCATCTGCCGCCGCAGCTGTTCCAGGCGGCCACCCAACTCGGCCTGCCTGCCCGCCAGTCGCCCCAGTCGCCGCCGCTGGCCGGCGCCCAGCAGGGAACGCGGGTCGGGCCGTAGCCTGGCCAGTTGCTGGTAGATTTCGCGGGCCTGGCGTGCGGCCTGCGCGGCCAGCTTCTCGCGCTCGCCGGCCGGGCGCCGTTGCTGCTGTCCGGGCCCCAGTTCGAAGGAGCGCCGCAGCTGCTGCCGGGCGTGCAGGTCGTCGAGCTGCTCGAGCAACTGCTCGGCCGACTCCAGGCCTCCGGCCAGGTCTCGGTTCTTCAGGGCCATGTCGAGCAGTTTCACCTGTTGCCGGGCTCGCTGTATCGTGCCTTGCTCTCCCAGCGGGCTTTGGCGGGGCCGGGACAATTTCTGCAAGGCACCGTCGATGCGGGCCAGCTGGCGGCGCAGCCGGTCGAAGATCTTACCCAGTCGTCCCTGCATCTTCTTCTTCCACCTGTCCAGCAGCCGTGACTCCAGCGTGCCGGTCTGTTCCAGTAGCTGCTGCTGGGCGCGGGTCAATTGGTCGAGTTCCGCCGCCATGCGTCCCAGCTGCTCGGCCAGCTTGCCGTAACGGCCGGCTCCCAGGCGGCGACGGGATTCCTCCAGGGCGGCCTGCAGGTTGCCCAGTTGCCGGTCGAGGCGTTCGAGCTGTGCCAGGGCGTCGTCGAGACGACCCTGGTTGAGCAGGCGTTGCAGCTCGTCGAGTGCGCCCAGCATGTCCCGGTCTCCCAGCAGGCGGGCCAGGGCCTCGGGGTTGATGTACTCGTCGCGCACGCCCTTGAGTACACGCCGCTGCCGGTCGAGCAGGCGGGCGATGGTTTCCTTCATCCTGGCAATCTCGGCGGCTATCTGGCGCCGGGTCTTTTCGTCCGGGGCCTGGGCGTAACGGCGCAGAAGCTGGGCCAGTCGCCGCCGGGCCCGGGCGATCTTGTCGGCCAGGCGGCCGATCTCGTCCAGCCGCGACAGGTCGAGCAGGTCTTCCAGGTAGAGCACGTCTTTTTCCAACTGGCGAATGCGTTCCGACCGGGCCGCGGCCAGGCGCCGCGACCCGGCGCGTTCCTGCGTCGAGCGGCGCTCGAGCAGGCGGGCCAGGCGCGAGTCGAGACGTTCCAGGTGGCGGCCCACCCGGCGCACGGTGAGCGCCAGCCCCTCGGCCGCCAGTGCATCGCCGGCCAGCTCACCGGCCAGGGTCGCCAGTTCGACGGCCAGCAGGCGGCTGGAGCGCAACAGCTGGCGGTGCCGCTCGGCATCCGGGGCCCGGGCCGGCCCGGCCTCGGGTTCCATCTCCAGGAAGTCGGCCAGCTGGGCCAGCAGTCCCTCCCAGGCCTGTTGCAGCCGTTGCAGCAGATCGTCGTGCTGCTTTTCGTTGGAGAACACCTCCAGGTGACAGACTGCCGAGCGTCCCGTCTTGGGGCCGCGCACGGTGTCGTTGTCGGTGACCTCGAGATACAGCTGCAGCTGTTCTCCCGGTTCCAGGTCCAGGGGGGCCAGGTCGAAGCTGGCACGGCCCACCAGTCGCCGCTGGCCGCGAGCGGCCCGTTGCAGTACCCGCTGCTGCTCGGTGCCGGGACGGCCGGCCAGGCGCCAGACCAGGCGTACCTGGCCCAGGCCGAAATCGTCCCCGGCCTGGTAGAGCAGCTTGACCGTCTGCCGGCGGGTCACCTGGCGGTCGCTGGCCGGTTGCAACATGTCGATGCGGGGAGGCTGGTCGGGTTCGATGACCACCGGGTGGGGATGCGACTCGGACCAATGCTCCCCATTACGGCTGGTCAGCTGGAAACGATACTGGTCCGCCTGCGTCACCAGCAATTCCGCCTGCAGTTGCCGGCCGCCGCTGATGGCCAGGGGCACCTCGCTGTCGCGGAAACGCAGCCGGCCCCCGGCCAGGTCACGATCGGCCACCGCCCGCAGCACCACCCGGGTGCCCGGCAGCGCGGTGATGCTGCCGTCGGAGCCCTCCACCAGGCGCGGCGGGCGATTGCTGTAATCGGGATAGTTGTACTCCACCGAAATGTCGCCGACCCAGGGTGGGCCGCCGCTGCCGGTGCCGGCCAGCGCGGCCGTACCCCCGCCCAGCGCCCGCAGGCCGGCCGGGACGGCGGCCGGTGCCGCCAGCATCACCACCGCCATCACCGCCCCGGCCAGAAGCAGCGACAGCAGGGGTCGGGCCAGCCGCCGGCTGGAGATCAGCTCTGCGGGGCGGTGACCGGCCAGGGCCGCGGCCACGCGCTCCACGTGGGCCCGGGCCAGTTGCCCGCTGGTGTGCGGACCCGGCGGCTCGCCGGCCTGCCTTTGAAAACTCAGGGCGCTGGTCCATTCCAGCCGGTCGGTACCGGCCAGGCTCTTTTCCGCCAGGCGAATCAATCGCTCGGGCCGGGCCTGGCGGGCCCGGGGGTGCCAGATGAAGCGCCAGGCGACCAGCACCAACCCGCCGGCCAGGCCCAGCCAGCCGAGCAGGGCCGCGGAGGATACGGACAACCACAACGCCAGCAGGCCGACCACGGCCAGGACCACCAGCCAGGCCGCGGCCAGGTACAGCAGGCCGGCGGCCAGTTCCAGGCCCAGCACCCGGCGCCGGCAGCGGGCCAGGAAGATCTCGATGCTGTGGCCTGTCGGTGTCACCGCATCAAGCTACGGGCTGGGCCGGATGGTGTCAACCGGGATGGGCATCCGGGCGGCATAAGGGAGGGCGCAACTCAGTGACGGCGTTTCCAGCGTTCCACCTCGCGATCGAGATCGTCGAAGGCTTCCTGGGCGCGGGCACGCACGCGATCCACCGCGGTGAAAAGACGGCGGAAACTGTAGGGGCGCGGGCGCAGGCGATAGTGGCTGCGGAACCTGACCGGCCGGCGGGTGGGATGCCGGGCGGACTGGGTGACCCGGGGTTGCCGCGGGCGCGGCAGCACCACCTGCCCTCCTTCGCCGTCGTCCTCGACGGTGATGGTTCCCCCGGTGGTCTCCCGGCTGCCGTAGACGCGCTTGCCGCCGCTTGCCGAACCGCTGCCGGTGGCCTCCCGGGTGGTGGCAGCGGCCGTGGCCGGGGTACCGCTGTCAGCAGTGGTGCCCGGGTTGGCCGGTTGCCGGGCGGCCGGGGGCTGCTCGCTGGTAGCAGCGGAGGCCACGCGCACTTGCTCCTGTTCGCCCAGGCGCTCGGGGCCGTAGGCCAGGCGGATACCCTGGCGGGCGGCGAAATCCTTCACCACGCTGGCCTTCAGGGCGAAGTTCACCCCGGTGATGGCCACTCCCCCCTGACCCTTGCGGGCGATGGCGGTGTTGACACCCACCTGGTAGCCGCGCACGTCGAACAGCGGGCCGCCGGAGTTGCCGCGATTGAGGCTGGTCTCCATCTGGAAGACGTGCTTGCCGGGCACGCCCTTGAAGTTCTCGAACTCGGTGCCGATCACCCCGGTGGTGATGGTCCACAGGCCACCCTGCTCGGGGTGTCCGATGGCCACCGTCTCGTCGCCGGGGCCCAGGTCGTCGGGGTTGCCCAGGGTGAGCACCGTCAGCCGCGCCGGCGCCTTTTTCATACGCAGCAGGGCCAGGTCGAGATTCTCGTCGTAGGCGACGACGCCGGCTTCGAAGTGGCGGCTGAGATCCTTGTTCATGTCACCGGTGACCCGGGCCGGCTTGAGAAACACGTGGATGGCGGCATAGGGCTTGTGGGTGTCGGGGTTGAGAATGACATGGCAGTTGGTGACGATGGTTCCGTCGTCGCGGATGATGGAGCCGGTACCGGCCGAGGCCGAGGAGGCTCCCTTCGGCGCCGCCACGATGAGAACCACCCCGCTGGCCTTGCTCTTGTAGATCTGCCGGGGGCTCATGCGGGCCCCGGCCACCGATGCCACCAGCGAAAATGCCAGTATCAGGCACAACACCGATAAAGACCTTTTTTCAATCATTGCTCTGTCGCCTCCCTGGTAATGGCTCCTCGAAAAACCGTTTTATAGACGGGCATTATAGCACCGCTATTCTGCCCCGGGGGCATTTTTTTCCCCTCCCGCGGAAACTGCCAGGCGAGCGAAGACCCGCCAAGCGGGGGTGAGCAATCCGTAGATTCCCCTTCCGGCTCCCAGCAACAGGCTGTAGCGGCCCAGGTCCAGGCGCACTCCGGCCAGGCCCTGGGCCGCCAGCAGGGTGCTGTCGCCGGGCCGGGCCAGTACTCCCTCGGCGCGCATCTCCAGCACCGGCCACAACGGCCAGCCGGGGGGACCGAGGCGGCCGGCCAGGCTGACATGCCAGCCGTCGTCCCACACCAGGTTGCGAAACAATGTACGGCGCCGGGTGGTGACGCCCAGGTTGGCCAGCAGCGAGCCCAGCCATCCCCGCAGGCTCAGCAGCAGGGCAAACCGGGTTCCCCAGTCGGGTTCGCCGGCCAGCGCCGCCGGAGAGGCCGCCGGCAGGCGCAGGCCGCATTCCAGCAGGGCGGCAACCCGGTCCGTGGCCAGAGGTGCCCAGCCCATGGTCAGCCAGGCCTCGCCGCTCCCGGCGCCAAGAGGTTCCAACTGGCCCAGTTCGTCGTAGCGCCTTCCCCGTTGCCAGGGCAGGTAGCTGGCAACGACAGCCAGGCGCAGCTTCCGGCCGACGACGACCTGGCCGCCGGCGAAGATACGCAGGCGCTGGTCTGCCAGCCATTCACCTCCCGTCGCCAGGTTGTCCCGCAGCAGGTGCCAGCTCCAGTCCAGCCCCACCCCGGCGGCGACGGTCCCCGGTTCCAGGCGGGCTTCGCGGGTGGTGAAGGCGTCCCCGGCGCCCAGGGCCGGCGGCAGGGGATCCACGTCGATACCTTCCTGGGCCCGGACCGGCAGGGCCAGCAGGGGTAGCAACAGCAGGCCCAATCTGGCACGGCGGATCATGTTCGTCATGACAACACGTTGGCCGGTTGCAGGCAACCGAGAAACCACGGGTTCGGGTTGACACACCAGCGTGGAAACCGGAATATAGGCGTATAGCCGGGATCTGGCCGGGATTGCTTTTTCTTACCGGCGGGTTTCCCGATTTTCGTTTGCAAAAGGAGAGCCATCATGAAGCGAAAAAGCGTGAGCGTATTCGCCTCCTGCCTGGGCCTGCTGGTGCTGGTGGCCCTGCTGGCCACGGGATGTTCGGGTGGAACCAGTGGTTGCCAGGAGGGCGAGGGAGCGGCCTTGCAGATCAACACGGCGCCGTCGCCGGCCAAGGTTCCGGCTGACGGCAAGACCAAGATCCACGTGACCATCAGCGGCCAGGACGAACTGTGCCAGCCGCTGCGTGACACCCAGGTAGAACTACGCATCACCGATCGTGATCCGTCCGACAGCGATGTGGGCAAGTTCACCGGCAACGACGGCGACACCATCACCCTGAACATGGGCACCTTCGGCGCCTCCACCGACGTCGTCAGCTCGGTGATTGGCACCGCCCGGCTAACCGCTTTCTGTGCCGAGCACAACCTCACCGCCATGCCGGTATCGCTGGAATTCGAGACCCCGCCGGTGACCGGCCAGTGCGCCGTGGAGATCAACATCGATCCCCCGGCCATCGAGGCCGACGGATCGTCCACGGCCACCGTCACCGCCGAGCTGACGTCCGACGACGGTGGTGCCGTGGCCGACAACACCGAGGTGCAATTCTCCACCGACAAGGGCAAGTTCACCGAGAGCAACAGCACCGAGTACACCGCCCTGAGTACCAACAGCCAGGCCACCGCCACCATCCAGAGCGTCCAGCTGCAGCCCGATCAGGAAGAGGAAGCCACCATCAACGTCAGCTTCCTCTGCGATGACGACCAGAACCACTCCAACCAGGAGACGGTCCGTTTCACCCACCTGGACAAGCCGAGGGTCGATCTACGCTCGTCGAAGGATGCCGTGCTGGCCGACGGAGTCGATGAGGCCACGCTTACCGCTTCGATCCTGCAGTCTGGCGGGATTCCGGTGGGCGCCGGCCTCGAGGTGGACTTTGTCATCAACGACGGGCCCGGCAGCATAATGGAAAACGGCGGCACCCTCTACACCGCCACCACCGACGACAACGGCGAGGCCACGGCAACCTTCGTGGGGGGTACCGAGCAGGGACAGGCGGTCATCACCGCCAACGTCTTGGTCGAGAACCAGGCGGCCTGGGACGAGGTGACCATCAACGTCAAGGCCCTGGGCGGGGTCATCTTCGACAGCGCCGTACCCGACCGGTTGGGTCTGCAGGGTTCCGGGCGGGACGAATCGAGCGTGGTCACCTTCTTCGTGGTGGACACCAACGACCAGCCGCTGCCGGACATCCAGGTGAACTTCGAGCATTCCAATGCCCCCGGGGTGACGCTGGATCCGGTCAGCGCCCGCACCGACGCGGCCGGCCGGGTGCAGACCGTTCTCAGCTCCGGCCCTTCTCCCACCACCGTGACCGTCACCGCCACCGCCCGCATGGGTTCGGGCAATCCCATCAGCGCCTACTCCCAGCCCATCTCCATCGTCGGGGCCAAGCCCAGCGCCTCCAAGTTCACCTTTTCCTGCGAGGCCGGCAAGCTCAACATGGGCAGCTTCAACCTGAACAACTTCAGCATCTACTGTATCGTCCAGCTGGCCGATCGCTTCTCCAACAAGATCGGTATCGCCACCAACGTGCAGTTCCGGGCCGAGGCCGGAGCCATCCAGGGCCTGGCGGTGACCGACGAGAGCGAATCCAACATGGGAGTGGCGCAGACCACCTTCACCACCGCCGATCCCCGGCCCTGGGACGTGGCACCCGGCGCGGGCGAACCCTCGGTGACCTACGACATCGCCAAGCCCTGCTCGGAAGACGGGGATTGCCGGGTGGACGCCCAGGGACAGTTCGATTCCACCCACATGCTGGACACCTGCGTCACGTCCACCACCTGCCGGCATACAGACAACCCCCGCGACGGCCTGATTACCATCATCGCCTACACCACCGGCGAGGAGTCCTTCAGCGACGCCAACGGCAACGGTGAGTACGACGACGGGGAGAGCTTCTCGGACATGAGCGAACCGTTCATCGACGCCAATGACAACGGGGTGTATGACGGGCCCAACCCGGCCCTGGGCTTCCCGGGCGAGGAGTTCACCGACATCAATGGCGATGGACAGTTCAATTCCGGCAACGGCGTCTGGGATTCCGATACCACCATCTGGAAGCTGACCAAGGTGTCCTGGACGGGCGGCGCGGCCGTGCACCCCACCCTGGGGGGACACGACTGCTCCTCTCCCCCGGGTAATCGCTACTCGGTGTTTTGCGCCGGCGACGCCGGCGGACCGTTTGCCACCACCTTCACCGTCGGCTACCAGGAGCAGATCACCCTGTGGTGGGAGGTGAAGGATTTCAACCTCAATCCGCTCAACGAGACCCTCTCCGTCAACGCCAAGGTAAACGGCAAGGGCAAGATCGTCTCCTCCAGCCCGCCGCTCTCCTTCAATGCCCCCGACGCCGTCCAGGGTGACTGGGCCGTCTGCGGCGGCGGCTTCTGCGGGGTGATTACCATCGAGGGAACCAACTCCTCCGGGGTTACCGAGGATGGCAGCGTGCAGCTGGATCTCTCCTGGCGAGACAGCCCCGGGGCCGGCAACAGCCATAACTACTCCCTGATCATCAACGGTACCTTCCTGGGTTCCTGATCACCCGGGACCCCAGAATCTGCCACCCGCGGCCGCCCTTGACATCTCAGTCGGCAGCGGGCTAGCGTGCCGCCCATGTCCCGGGACGAACTGCCCATAGGAGTCTTCGACTCCGGCATCGGCGGGCTCACCGTGCTGCGCCAGCTGCACCGTCAGCTGCCGGCCGAGGGGACCATCTACCTGGGCGATACCGCCCGGGTACCCTATGGCACCAAGTCCGCCCAGGTGGTGACCCGCTACGCCCTGAACAACGCCCGGCTGCTGGTGCAACGCGGCGTGAAGTTGCTGGTGGTGGCCTGCAACACCGCTTCGGCGGTTGCCCTGGAGGCATTGGAGGACGCGCTCGACGTTCCCGTGGTGGGGGTCATCGAGCCCGGTGCCCGGCGGGCGGCCGCCGTGAGCGGCAGCGGAGTGGTGGGCGTGATAGGCACCGAGGGGACGATAACCTCGGGCAGCTACCAGCAGGCCCTGGCGCGAGTTCGCCCCGATCTGGTGGTGCAGGCCCGGGCCTGTCCCCTGTTCGTGCCGCTGGCCGAGGAAGGCTGGCAAGGGCATCCACTGGCCGAGCAGGTGGCGCGCGAGTACCTGCAGGGATGGCTGCGGCCAGATGCCGATACCCTGATCCTCGGCTGTACCCATTACCCGGTTCTGGCCGATGCCATCGCCAGGGTGCTGGGGACCGGCATCAGGCTGGTGGACTCCGCTTCGGCAGTGGCTGCGGAGGTGGAAAAGATGCTTGACAACCGGCAGTTACGCGCTTCCAGCGGAGCCACGGCCACCCGCGAGTACTGGGTCACCGATGTTCCCGAGCGCTTCCGTCGGGTGGGACGGATATTTCTCGACGAGGAAATCGCCGGGGTACGCCTGGTGGATGTCGCCGAGCAACCCCACTAGCCGGTCGCCAGGGAGGCCGGGGCCATTTTTTTCTTGAAAATCCCGCCTATGGACAATATCATGTCACATTTTAGACGGTGCGAGATCCATGAGTGAGAACGAAGACAACAAGGGTGTAACCGCCGATATCCCCGCCGAGGCGGTGGAGCAGGCACTGCAGAGCGTCGCCCGCCGGCCTGCCGCTGGTGAGAAGGGAGAAGGTACGGAAATACCCGTAGTTGTGGAAGGCGACGAACCCGACGGCCGGCAACAGCGCGGGCCCAGCCGAGAAGAACTGACCGCGGCGCTGGAGAAATCGCGCGCCGAGGCCAAGGCAGCCCGCGAGCGCATGTTGCGGGCCCTGGCCGACGTCGACAACCAGCGCAAGCGGCTGGCCCGGGAGCGGCAGGAAATCATCAAGTATGGCCAGGAGGGCCTGCTGCGTGACCTGCTGGTGCCGCTGGACAACCTGGAACGTACCCTGGCCCATGTTCCCGGCGACAACGACGATCCCGCCGTGGTGGCGTTGCGTGATGGGTTGGCCATGGTAATCAAGCAGTTCGAAGACGCCCTGGCTCGGCATGGCTTGCAGCCGTTTTCCGCCCTGGGCAAGCCTTTCGATCCCCAGCGCCACGAGGCCCTGCAACAGGTGGAAGACGCCGAGTGCGAGCCGGGCACCGTCATTGGGGAGATTCATCGGGGATACTTGTTACACGATCGCCTGTTGCGTCCGGCCCTGGTCAACGTGGCCTGTGCACCGGCAGCGGGCGCCGCTGCGCAGGATGAAGCCGCGGACAGCGAGACGGAAACGCAACAGGACGAGTAGGAAAAGAGGGGCTAGATGGGCAAGATCATCGGTATCGACCTGGGAACGACGAACTCCTGCGTGGCCCTGATGGAGCGCGACGAGCCGGTCGTGCTGCCGAACTCCGAGGGCTCGCGCACCACTCCTTCCATCGTCGGGTTCACCGAGGCCGGGGAACGCCTGGTGGGGCAGATCGCCAAGCGCCAGGCCATCACCAACCCGGAGAACACCGTTTTCGCGGTCAAGCGGCTCATCGGCCGCAAGTTCGACGACGAGCAGGTCAAGCACGCCATGCCCAACCTGCCCTACAAGATCGTCGCCGCCCAGAATGGCGATGCCTGGGTGCAGGTGCGCGGCAAGGACTACAGCCCGGCCGAGATCTCGGCCATGGTGCTGATGAAGATGAAGCAGACCGCTGAGGATTACCTGGGCGAGCCGATATCCGATGCCATCATCACCTGCCCGGCCTACTTCGACGACAGCCAGCGCCAGGCCACCAAGGACGCCGGCAAGATCGCCGGCCTCAACGTGCTGCGTATCATCAACGAGCCCACGGCCGCGGCCCTGGCCTACGGGCTGGACAAGAAGGGCAGCGTCAGGGTGGTGGTGTTCGACCTGGGCGGCGGTACCTTCGATGTCACCATCCTGGAATTGAACGAGGGCGTGTTCCGGGTGCTGTCCACCTGCGGCGACACCTTCCTGGGAGGCGAGGACTTCGACCTGCGCATCGTCGAACACCTGGTGGATTACTTCATGAAGGAGAACGGCATCGACCTGCGCAACGACCGCATGGCCATGCAGCGGCTCAAGGAGGCCGCCGAGAAAGCCAAGCACGAGCTGAGCTCTTCCATGGAGACCGACATCACCCTGCCCTTCATCACCGCCGACGAATCGGGCCCCAAGCACCTGAACGTATCGCTCACCCGCGGACAGTTCGAGGCCCTGGTTCCGGATCTCATCGAGCGCCTCAGCGAACCCTGCATGACGGCGCTCAAGGATGCCGGTATCAGTGCTTCCGATGTCGATGACATCATCATGGTCGGCGGCATGACCCGCATGCCCAAGGTGCAGGAGAAGGCCAAGGAGATCTTCGGCAAGGAGGGCAACAAGGAAGTAAATCCCGACGAGGTAGTGGCGGTGGGCGCGGCCATCCAGG
>QMME01000025.1 GCA_003647095.1 Deltaproteobacteria bacterium | reverse complement strand
GACGCATCGCCGGTGCCAATGCCAGCGGTGCCAGCGAGAGCTTCGGGGGGGTGCTGGGCACCTCGGTTACCAAGGTCTTCAGCCTGGCGGTGGGCCATACCGGCCTGTTCGAGAACCAGGCCGCGGAACTGGGACTGCAGCCGGCGGCGGTGTCCATCAAGGCCGCCACGCGGGCCCACGCCTACCCGGGTGCCCGCCAGATCACCGTGCGCCTGGTGTTCGCTCCCTCGTCGGGAAAGTTGCTGGGGGGACAGATCGCCGGTGGCGAAGCGGTGGCCAAGCGCCTGGACGTGCTGGCCGCGGCCATCCAGGCCGGCTGGACCATCGACGATCTGGCCGGCCTGGACGCCTCCTACGCCCCGCCCTTCGCCCCGGTCTGGGACCCGCTGCTGGTGGCCGCCAACGTGGCCCGCAAGCAGGTCCGTCGTTCCTGAGCGAGGTGACCGATGAAGCCCACCCTGTTGCTCGACGTCGGCGCGGGAACCCTCGACCTGATGTGGACGGACGGCCGGGAAAAACCGTTTTTCAAGGCCGTGGCCGCCTCGCCGGTGGTGACCATGGCCCGTCGCATCGAGCGGATCGACGGTCCGCTGATCGTCGGCGGTCGGGAGATGGGTGGTGGGCCGGTCTCCCGGGCCCTGGTCGAAAGGGCCCGCCGGCAGCGGGTGGTGATGACCATCCAGGCCGCGGCCACCATTCACAACGACCCCCGGCGGGTGCGGGAGCGGGGTATAGAGGTGGTGACCCCGGAGCAGGCTGCCGCCATCGCCGCCACGGGTGAATTCACCCACCTGGAACTCGGCGATATCGACAGGGCGCGTATCCTTTCCCTGCTGGACGCCCTGGGAGTGGCCGAGGCACCCCGGCGCCTGGGCATCTGCCTGCAGGATCACGGCCGGGCCCCGGCGGGAACCTCGCAGCTGGAATACCGGCACCGGTCGTGGGTGCAGCAACTCGAGCGGGAACCGCGCCTGGAACGACTGCTGATACCATCCACGGAGATCGACGAGACCTTCAGTCGCCTGCGCTCGGCGGCTGCCGAGGCCGCGCTGCTGGAAGGCATCGAGGACATCTGGCTCATGGACAGCGGCATGGCGGCCGTGCTGGGCGGCTGGCAGGAAGCGGCCGCCCGGGGGGCAGGAGCGGCGATCATCGTCGACGTGGCCACCTCGCATACCATGGCCGCCCTGGTGGAAGCGGGACGGCTGTGCGGCTTTTTCGAGATGCACACCAGTGACCTGGAACCGTCGTTGTTCGACGAGATGATCGATGCCCTGCTGCAAGGGCGACTGGAACACCGGCAGGTCGTCTCCCGGGGCGGGCACGGCGCCTGGCAGGGACGGGCGCCGGCCGGCCGGCCGCAGCTGATGCTGCTGGTGGGGCCGCAGCGCCGGCTGCTGGCCGGTTCCCGTCATCCCTTCATGCCCGGGGCGCCGCTGGGCGACAACATGATGGCCGGCTGCGCCGGCCTGCTGGCCGCCCTGGAAAGCACCCCGGCCAGCGCCGGTCACCGGTGAACGAAGAAGCCTGTCCGTCGACAGCTCAACGCTCTACGTCGACGAACTCGGCAGCCACGTCGTAGGGGGGGGCGTTGCCCTCCACCCGCACCACCCGCACCTTGGCCGTCAGCGGGGCGAACTGGCGGGCAAAGCGACGATGGGTCTTGGTCAGCACCTCCACCTCGAGCAGGGTACCCGGCTGATAGGCGCGATCGGAGCTGAGCAGGATGCCCCCGCCGGAGAGGTTCTTGCTGCGCGCGGTGTCACGCGCGCTGCCGGTCAAGGGCCGGATGATCACCTCGGTATCGGCCGGCAGTCTCTTGAAGGCTCGTCTTTCACTCATCGGCCCTCTCCTTCTCCCGCCCCGTTGCCGGTCGACACCCGGCCTTCACGAAAGGCGGCCCGCTTGCGTTCGAACAGCTGTTCGTAGCCACGACCGATCTTCTGGGCCAGGATCAGCAACTCGCCTATGTCGGAGCTGCAGTGCTGGCGATGACCGTTGTCGCCGTAGAAGATGTTGACCACCCGGCCGCGCACCAGCACCGGCATGGCGAATACGCTCAAGGGTACCTGCTTGCCCAGCGCCCGCAGGAAATCGATGTTGGCCCGGGTCTTGTGCAAGGGTCCCAGGTAATGGGCCCGGTTGTGGTAGACCAGGGAAAACAACGACGCCTGCTCGAGCGGCACCAGCAAGGAGAGGAAGGCCGCCCGGTCCACGTCCTCGGCCAACACGTCGAATCCCAGGGCCAGGCCGCGGTGGACGGTAAACAGCAGGGAGCGCGAGAACATGCTCCGGGCATGCCGCAGGAGGATGCGGGCGATGCGGTAACGATCGCCGGCCGCGGCCAGCAGTTCGACCGCCTGCCGGAAATCCAGGGAAGAGCTTTCCGGTTCGGGTGCGGGGGCCGGGGGCACGCTGGCGGGCAGCCCGGCCTGCGCGGCCAGTTGCCTGTCTTCGCTGCGCCGGCCGCTCTCCACCAGCACCCCCTGCCAGGAGCGCCGTTCCAGCCGTCCCGGTGGTCCGGGTTCCTCGGCAACAACCTCCAGGTCTTCCGGGGCCAGGAAGGGGAGGTCGTCCACCACCGATGCCTGGCGGCGGCCCACCCGGGGGAAGCCATCACGCCCCTGGTACAACTTGGCGAAGGCTTCCTCGCTGATCAGGTCTTCGCCGCCAGCTTCCCCGGAAGGAGCCGCCGGAGCCCCTTCCAGCACGCTGCTGGCGAGAAAGTCCCGCGAGGCTATGGTCTCGTAGCGCAACCCGCGCTCCACCCCGTAATGACGCCGCAGCAACTGCCACAGGCGAACCTCGGGCACCACGATGGGATCAGGCTTGAGGCCGGTGATGAAGGCCACTTCGTCCAGGGCGGTGATGTTGCGGGGATCGACGCACAGCACCTGCAGGCGCCGGCCCTCGACCAGGTAGGGAATCATCTCCAGGCGATCGGCCTGGGAGGCATCCAGCAATGCCAAGGCCCGCGGGTCTGGCTCCAGTTCTCCGCTCAGGTAGGGCAGACCCAGCTGGCGCCCCAGGTAACGGGCCAGGGTGGCCTCGTCGAGGAATCCCAGCTCGACCAGGTTGCTGCCCATGCGGCCGCCCATGATTACCTGGTTCTGGACGGCCTCTTCCACCTGCTCCTGCGAGCAGATACCATCGGCCACCAGCAATTCCCCCAGCGTGGACATGGAACGAAAGTAGCGCCGGGAAGCGGGCCCTGTCAACGTGTGGGAGCACGGCTTCGGCCGGGAACGGCGATGGCGGCGGGGCGACAGGGGCCGGCATACTTGTACGCAGCCCGCTGCTGTCATATCATGGATCTCGGGGGTTCGGCCGGGAAGCGTGGTAATGGTAGAGGCGACAGACATCAAAGATCGTTCCAGCCGGGTGTTGGTGGTGGATGACGAGCAGGTGGTCTGGGATGTCATCAGCAACGCCCTGGAGAGGCCGGGCTTGTACCTGGTCTACGCCCCGGACGGCGAGCAGGCGCTGTCCCTGATCTTCTCCGAGTCTTTCGATCTCATCATCGCCGACAAGAACCTGCCCGGCATCACCGGTCTCGATGTAATCCGCCAGGCCCGGGCCACCGATCCCCTGGTCTCCACCCTGATCATCACCGCCTACGCCTCGCGCGAGTCGGCCGAGGAGGCCATGGCCATCGGCATCGACGACTACCTGGTCAAGCCCTTCGAGCTGCAAGACCTGCGTACCAAGGTCGACGAGTTGCTGGACCGGCGTGCCCGGCGCCGGGAGCTGGCACGGGCACCCGCGCGACCGTTGCTGCGGCGCTCGGTGCTGGTGTGCGAGCCCGGCGAGAAGGTCCGGCGCCTGCTCGTCGAGGGCATCCGTCGCCTGGGGCACGCGGTTCGGGCGGTACAGCAGGTCAGCGAAATCCTCGACGCCCTGCGCGAAAAGACGGCCGACGTGATCGTCTGCTCGCTGGAAATCCTGCAGAAGGACTCGGCCGGTGGCTGTTTCCTGCGCAGCGGCCTGCTGGTCAGGCCGGACGTGATCCTGGTCACGGTGGCCAATGAACGGGGGCTGCAGGACGCCGTGCAGGCGGCCGGCCACGGTTCCCGCCGGATCCTCTATCGCTCGCAGTTGCGAAACGCCGGCGACGTCAGCGAGCAGCTGGTGGATCTGCTGGGGCGCAAGCAGGCCAACTAGGCATCCTCGGCTTCGACGGCCCTGCTCAGGGCGAACAGCAGCACCGCCACTTGCTCGGCGCTGGAGGCGTCCCGCGAAGAGCCGGAGGACTTCACTTCCAGTTGCACCCGGGTCTTGTCGAGCTCCTCGAACAGCTCCACGGCATAGGTGAAGGGAGAGATGAGATCGTGCTGGAAGATCAGGCGCCAGCCCTTTTCCAGAATCAGGCGCGGGGACTTGGGACGAATGTCCTTGCGCTGGTGGGCGTAGGTCCGGCCCATGCGTCCCAGGATGCCGGCGGCCAGGCCGTCGGCGTAGACCCGGGGCAGCATCCTGATGGCCCCGATCACCGTCCCGGGATGGGAGCGCACCGTCCAGGTCTTCTTCCACGATCCGCTCATGCTCCCGGCCCTCCCCGGAGTTCGCCTAGTGGCGGGTACGGGTCTCGGTGAAGGTGATACCGAGTTTTTCCAGTTCCTGCAAGGCCGGTTCGTAAATCTCCGGCCGCACCGGTATCTGCACGCCGCGCAGGGGGATCCGACCTTCCAGCAGCAGGCGCACCCCGATGGCCGCCGGCAGGGACACGGTGCGGGCCATGGAGCTGTCGCCGCCGGGGATGCCGTAATCGACCATGATGGCCGTGACCGTCTCCCGGGCTCCGTCCGGGAGCTGGAAGGTGATGTCGTGGCGCATGATGAGCATGTCGCGCTCACCGGGACGGTAGGCCAGGTGCCGGGCCATTCTCTCCGCCAGCACGTCCATCACCGAGCCTTGCTCCACGGCCACGGGTTCGTCGGCCAGCATGCCGATGAAACGCAGCGCCTCCAGGGGAGATTGCCCGGGCTCGACCTGCAGCTTGCCGGCGACGGCCTGCTCGACCGGGGCGCCGACGATCTGCTCCAGCAGCTTCCGGTAGGTCAGCCCGGCGAAGGAGCGCTGGGGCTCGTCCTCGAGCAGGCCCAGGGCTATCAGCTGGGTATACAGGCGGCAGTGGCCCTGGTTGCGCAGGGTGCCGCGGAACATGTCGCGCACGCGCTCGTCGAAGCCGTAGGTGTCCAGGTAGGACACCGAGTCGCGGTTGGGATACCCCTCGAAGGTGCCCACGCCGGGGATCTCCACCGTGGCCGGCTCGGCGAACAGCCGCTCGGCCGGCACCTCGACCACCCGGCCGTCGCGCAGGTAGCGGGCCGAGTTGCGGGCGGCGATCAGCACGCCCTTGGGGCTCCAGGAGAACTTGTAGCCGAAGGGGTTGTCGTTGGCCTCGGGAGCCGGCAGTCCCCCGCACCAGGAGGAAAAGCCCACCAGCACCGCCCCCTGCTGCTCGGCCTGGTGAATCACCTTCATGGCCGACATGTGATCGATGCCCGGATCCACTCCCATCTCGTTGAGCAGCAATAGATCCTTGTCGCGGGCCTCGGCGTCCAGCGCCCGCATGGCGGGGCTGACGTAGGAGGTGGTGGCCATGTGCTTGCCGAGATCCAGGCAGGCCCGGGCCACTTCCGGGTGGCGGGTTGCCGGCAGCAGGCTGACGGCCGCGTCGCACTCGGCCACCAGCCGGCGCATGGCCTCGACGTCGTCCACGTTCAGGGCCAGGGCGCGGCCGTTTTCGTGCCCCGCTACCAGCTTCTCGGCCTTGGCCACGGTGCGGCTGGCCACGGTGACGGCGTAGCCGTGGTCCAGCAGGTATCTCACCAGCGGCCGCGAAACCAGGCCGGCTCCCAGTACCAGAACCTTCTTCACTGTCCACCTCCGTGCAGTTCCAGTGGTTGTTGCAGATAGGCGAAATCAGGGGTGAGACGCCCCCGGTGGGTGATGACGGCGCGCCTGATGGGTTCGGGCAGTTCCAGCTCGGTAAAGGCGCGGGAATAATCGGCCCGGGCCATGGCCGGCAGGAAAGGCAGCAGGGCCCGGCCGAAGTCCTCGGTGCTCTCGGCGGGGAGCTCGCAGGGCAGGTTGTCCACCGCCAGCACCACCGGCCCGCGACCCTCCACCCCCGAGACGACATCGTCAGCGTCGACGCGGTAGACGTAGACCGGGTCGTCGGGGCTGGTGCACTTCAGGGTGCACTCCACCGCCCCCTCGACGTCGCAGGAGACGTCGCCGATGATCCGCAACGCCGGCGTGGCCCCGGCCGCCCACAGCCGCCGCAGGTCCTGCCGGGTGAGCAGGCGCGGGTAGCGCTCCGTCCAGTAGATGCAGTTCATCAACACGGTGAGCCGCGGCAGGTAGCGGGAGAACACTCCCCGGTAGTTTTCCGGGTGCTGGTAGTAGTCCTGCAGGACGAACTGCCCGTCCGCCCGGGCCGGCTCCACCATGTCCTTTTCCTGGAACACCACCTTGAACAGCAGGTTGCGCTCCGCCGGCAGTCGCCCCAGCAGCTCGGCCGGGGTGATCTGGCGGTGGGGCAGCAGGTCGAAGATCTCCTGGGCTCCCTGCGAGACGTTGCCGTAGCCGGCGAAGCCGAACACCAGGGGCACGAGTTCCTCCGGCAGGCCCTCTTCGGCCAGGCGCCGGCCGGCCGCCGCCACCGCCCGCTTGAGCGCGGCCAGGTCGGGGTAATGGTGGGCGGGCTGGAGTTCCGCAAAAGCGGTGTCCAGTCCCTCGGCGGCCAGGCGCCGGCCCAGGGTCCACAGGCTGTCGGCCATGCCGGCCAGGCCGGCGTGCCGGCCGAAGAACACCAGGCGCCGGCCCCGGTCATCGGTGATCTTCTCGTAGTCGATCAGGCTGCAACCCAGCTCCAGCAGCCGGGCCAGCATGGGCATGTTGTAGGGCTGACCCTTGATGACGTGGGCGAAGTAGGCGTAGGCCTGGCCCGCCGCCAGGCGCCGGACGGGTATCTCCTTGACCGCCAGCACCAGCCGGCAGGCGGACAGGTCGTCGGCCAGGCGCGCCCCGGCCCGGGCGTACTCGTCGTCGGCAAAGGCCCTGATGGCCGAGGGCTGCACCACCACCTCGATGCCCTGCTTCACCAACTGGCCCACCTGCCCGGGAGTCAGCGGCGCCCGCCGTTCCCAGCGGTTCTTGTCCTCGCGGCGGATTCCTATGTCGTTCATGTCACATCCTTCCTGGCTGACCTTATACGTGTGCCGGTGAGGCCTTGTCAATCGCTGCCGGGCGGGGCAGACTGCGCCACGGGAGGTGGTGACATGGGAATACGCCAGTGGCTGGGCCTGGCCGAGCCGAAGGATGACGACGACGGAGCCGACGCGGTGCGCCGCATAGTCGAGCGACTGGAGGCCCTGCCGCCCGAGCAGGCCAGGCTGGTGGCCGCCTTCGCCTACCTGCTGGGCCGGGTGGCCAACGCCGATCTCGACTTCCGCCCCGAGGAGGTGGCCGAGATGGAGCGGCTGGTGCAAGAAGCGGGCGGGCTGGACGCCGGGCAGGCCGTGCTGGCGGTGCAGATGGCCAAGCAGCAGAACCAGCTGTTCGGCGGCACGGAGAACTTCCTGGTGGCCCGCCAGTTCCGCCAGCTGGCCGACGCGGCCGTGAAGCAGCGGCTGCTGCGCTGCCTGTTCGCCGTGGCCGCCGCGGACGGCTCGATATCGGCCGTCGAGGACAACGAGATCTCCCGCATCGCCGGGGAGCTGGGCGTCGAGCCCGGGCAGCTGGCCGCTCTGCGCGCCGAGTTCCGCGATCGGCTGGCGGTGTTGAATTCCCCTCCCTCCGGATGACTCTCAGCCGCGGAAGAGCACCTGCTCGCGGCGGAACCACCAGGTGGTGAACAGCAGCAACCCCGCGGCCAGCACGGCGCTGGAGAGAAACAGCAGTCCCAGGTGCAGGTAGTGCTGGTCGAGGTTGCCGGTGAAGATGGCCTTGAGCGCCAGCGAGACGTTCACCACCGGGATCAGCGCCGTGCCGGCATCGAAATCCACCCCCGGGATGAAGGAGACGAACGCCGGCAGGATGACGAACATCTGCAGCGGGTTGGCGTAGGACTGCGCCTCCTTGAAGCTGCGGGCGAACACCGACAGCACCAGCAGCAGGGCGGCGAAGATGCCGGCCGTGGGAATCACCACCAGGAAGGCCCATCCGGCCTCGACCAGGCTGAAGGAAAAGCCCTCGCCCCCGATGAGCGACAGCGTGCCCAGCACCCCGGCCCGCATGGAGACGGTGAGGCTCAGGGTGGCCAGCAGCGCCGACACCAGCGCCGCCACCATCACCACCCCGAACTTGCCCAGCACCAGCGCCAGCCGGTCGACGGGCGCGGCCAGCAGCGTCTCCAGGGTGCCGCGTTCCTTCTCCCCCGCCCCCAGGTCGATGGCCGGGTACATGGCCCCCGCCAGGGCGAAGATGAGGATCATGTAGGGCAGCAGCATGGACAGCAGCTTGGCCATGAAGCCGGGCCCGGGCAGGCGCTCGGCCCGGACCGCCAGCGGCCGGGCGAATCCCGGATCGAGGTTCCTGTCCCGGAGGCGTTCCGCCAGGATCTCCCGGCCCAGGGTGGCCAGCATCCGGCGCAGCGACTTCAGCGCGGCCCGGGAGCGATCGGACGACTCCAGGTAGAAGATCTTCACCGGGGCGCTCCGCTCCTCGCCCAGGAGAGACTCCGCCCGCGGGTCGAACTCCACGGCCGCCGCCAGTTTCCGGCGCCGCACCGCCTCGAGCAGCTCGTGCCGGCGCCGGCCGGCAGCGGCCAGGGCGGCGGCGTCCACCCCCGCGGGTGCTTCCTCCAGCCACTGGATACGCGGGGGAGCCAGGCCGGCCAGCAGCTGCTTCGGATCGGCGTCCAGGTCGGCGGTGCCGGTGGCCCGGCGCAGTTTCCCGACGAGCTCGTCGGCGGCGATGCCCTTTTTCTCGAGCAGGCGCATGAAGGCCTTCGGTTCCCCCTTGAGCAGGGCCAGCTCTTCGACGCTCAGCCCCGCCCCCACCAGCACCTGCTCGATGCGCCGGGCCGTCTGCTCCAGGCTGGAGCTGTCCCGCAGCCGCCGCACCAGCTCCGGCGCCGCCCCGGGATTGAGCAGCAGCACCCGGGCTTCCTCCCGGGCCAGCTTGGTGGCGAAGTGGGTCACCAGCTCGGTGGAGATCCACATGAACAGGGGAACGGCCACGGTGGGTACCAGCAGCATGAAGATCAGGGTGCGCCGGTCGCGCAGCACCTCGCGCAGCTCCTTGGCGAAGACCACCCCGACCTGCTTGCTCATGACGCCCGCTCCTCCACCAGCTTCACGAAGGCGTCTTCCAGGCGCCCCGAGGGGGAGCTGCCGCGCAGGGCCGCGATGCCGTCGCAGGCCAGCAGGCGTCCCCGGTGAATTACGCCCACCCGGTCGCAGAGCTTTTCCGCCTCCGCCATGGAGTGGGTGGACAGCAGCACGCACTTGCCCCGGCTCCTGCTGTCGGCGATGAACTCGACGATGTTACGGGCGGCCAGGACGTCTAGGGAGGCGGTGGGCTCGTCGAGGATCATCACCGCCGGGTCGTGCAGCACGCAGCGGACTATGGAGACCTTCTGCTTCATCCCCGAGGACAGCTTGTCGCAGCGCCGCCCGGCGAAGGAGGCGATATCGAAACGCTCGAACAGCTCCTCCGTGCGCCGTGCCAGCCGCTCCCGCTCCAGGCCGTGCAGGCGGCCGAAGTACTCGATCATCTCGCGTACCGTCAACCGGCCGTAGAGGCCGGTGGACATGGTGAGGAAGCCGATGTTGGCGCGCACGGCGGCGGGCCGCTCGTTGATGGAGAAGCCGGCCACCCGGGCGTCACCGCCGCTGGGCCGCAGCAGGGTGGCCAGCAGGCGCAGGGTGGTGGTCTTGCCGGCGCCGTTTATCCCCAGCAGCCCGAACACCTCCCCGGCCCGGGCCTGGAAGCTGATGCCGTCGACGGCACGTACCAGGCCGCGCTTGCGGTCGTGGAAGTGCTTGCTCAGCTCCCGGCAATCGATGGTTGGCTCGTTGGCGGACGGCATCACCCTGCAGCCATAGCGGCTGCGGCGGGTGCTGTCAACGATCGTGGCTCACGGCGGGACCGCGGATGATGCCGGGCAGCCCGTCGCGCAACTTCTGCACCTGGGGCAGGCGCTCGCCGCTCATCAGGGTGTGCAGGGTGGCGCCGCGGCGCCGCTGCTGGGTGGCGATGTCCTCGGGATTGCGCAGGGTCAGCCGCAGCCGGCCCAGCTCCACGGCCAGGGCCAGGATCTCGGCCTCCTCGGGCAGCACCAGCAGGGTGACCTCGGAGATGTCCTGCCGCTCCGGCTCCAGCGCGGCCGTGTCGCCGGCGGCGCGCTGGCCGGCGGCCAGCACCACCACGTTCTGCAGCAGCGTCACCGACACCAGCTGCCCGTCCTTGGGATCGCTGAAGGTACCCAGGATGTCCACGTGGTCGGCCGGCTGCAGGAACCCCGACACCGCCCGCGAGCCGGAGATGGACAGGCTCATGGCCCGCCCGCCGCGTTCCACGATGCGGCTCAGCCGCTCGTGGCGGCTGGCCGAGGCCAGGTGGCTCCACATCAGCGGATCGCCGCGCAGCAGCGGCGCGGCCAGGCGCTGGCCGACGACGCGTTCCACCTGGCCCGGCTCCACCATGGAGCCGGAGGCGAAGCGCTCCGGGCTCTCCGAGCGGGCCAGCATGTCGACCTCCAGCACCGTGCCGGCGGCCAGGTCGCGCGCCGCCACCACCACCGGCCGCAGCTGCCAGCCGGCGGTCAGGCGCTGCTCGGTGCGGCGGATGGTCTGGTAGGCCAGCAACCCTCCCAGCAGGCCCAGTCCCAGGGCTATCAGAAGAGGAGTCTTGGTCCGTGTCATGATCCAACCTCCCGGCTCGGTCCGGGAACCATTATAGCATACTTGGGACGGGCCGGTGGGGCAGCGTCCTGGTTCAGAACGCCGTGGCGGTGTAGTCGGCGGGCAGGTTGCGCGGGTCGTAGCAGAACTTCACCCCGTCCTTGTCGATGCAGGCGTACTGGGTTACCTCGTCCACCACCGGGTCGGGCTCGCCGCCGGTTGGCAGCGTCATGGGTTGGGAACAGCGACAGAAGCAGCGGCTCGTGCCCCGGCGCGGGCGCGTTGGGCCTCTTCCAGGTCGTGGTACTTCTCCACTCCCGGGGAGAAGGGCCGCGTGGGAGCCAGGCGGGCCGCCCGGCGCCAAACCACCGCAATGCGCCGGAGCAACTCGCGGTCGCTGGCCGGAGGCGGAAGGTCGTGGGCCTGGTTCATTTGCTCCAGGGAGCGGAATTTCTCGACGGGCATGCCATCCTCCGGGTTGGCCTCGACTCATTCGTCGCCTTCGTCGCTCAGGCCGAATCGCAGCTTCAGCCCCAACCTAAACAGGTGATCCAGCCCCATTGCCTCTCGAGATGACGGCTGCAGCTGCCGGAATCGATATTGTCACGTCCTTTCTCAGAAACTGAAGCGAACCCGGGTCCAGAGCAGCGAGCCGCCCGCGGCCGGGTCGCCGAACTTGGTGAAGCGCTTGCCCAGCTGCAGCAGCGCCCCGGCGCCCAGCTCGAAGCCGTTGCCGAAGTTGTAGTGGAACTCGGGAAACAGGATCATGGAAAAGCCGTCGCCGAACAGGCTCAGGTACTCGAGCACCCGCTGCCCGGCCTGCTCGTCGTAGTAGGAGCGGTAGTAGCCGCTCACGTCCCAGAGGACGAACAGCCGCAGCAGCGCCTTCTGGTCGGCGAACTTGAAGTCCACCCCGGCCACGGCGTAATCGCCTATTCGCGGCCTGAGAATCTCCTCTGTGCTTCGCTCGCCGCAGACGGTAGCGGCCTTCGCCGCGCCGTCCGGATCGCTTATGTCGAGGTTGGCAAACAGGCAGTCGTACGGCGACTCCCCGACGAACCGGCTCTGACGGAGCTGGTATCCCTTGCGCAGGAAGTCTCCGGCCCCGAACTCGTCGGCCATGCCGTGCACCCACATGAGGTTGACCATCCAGTGCGGGCCGAACGAGTAGTCGAGCCCGACCACCCACTTCGCGAACACCCGCTCGTCCACCACGTGCGGCTTTTCGCCCCCGAGGCCGTAGTCGTACTCGCCCGCCGGCTGCTCGAGCAAGAGGCTTCCCGCGAACATGGTGTCCTGGTAGATCTCGAACTCCACGGCCTCCGGCATGTAGACGCCGAGCTCGATGCGGTAGCCGATACCCAACAGGCTTTCGTCAATCCAGTCGAGTGGAATCTCCCCGGCCATGTTGAACCCGATCACCTGCATGCGCGGGTAGCGCATCTCTACTTCCGTCTCTATCACCCCGTCGATGCACGGAAGGGACGGGTCGAACTCGCCGGAGGTTACGCCGGATGCCGGGTCGCAGCTCGGTGTGTCGAACATGCGTTGGTGTGCGTGGTTGCGCACCGGCTGGGGAAAGTCGTGGCGGCCGCGGTAGTAGCTGAGCGCGACGTCTTGTCCGAGCATGTTGCCGGCAAGCCTGAAGGAAAACGGCATGTTCTCGAAGTTTCTCTCCGGAAGAACGATCTTGCTGCCGGACACCACCGCGGGAGTCGCAGGAATGTTCATCCCGAGGAACTGGTAGCGGTACGAGGTCAGAGTGTTCTCGAAAACGATGCGTTTTCTGAGATCGTCTTCGAGCACTGAAACACGATCTATCATCGCGGTACCCAGCGGTGACGAGCGCGGAATCTGCGCCCCCTGGAACACCGGCACCAGCACCCCGGAGAGGGTGAAGTCGTCGAGGAAGGTGTAGTCGGCGCGTACCATGAAGTTGGCCCGCTGGTCGCCGAACAGCAGCACGTCCTCGACGTCGTTGGCGTTCAAGTTGTTGGTGGGGTTGAACTGGTCGCCCACCCCCCAGAGCACCAGCTGCTGGCCCACCCGCAGATCCAGCCCCTCCACCAGGAAATCGTTCATATCCAGGTAGGCGGCCCGGGCCTCGAAGTAGTAGGGATCGATGCGGTTGCGGTCGGCAAGCTCGCCGATGGCCAGCACCTGCTCGGCCCAACCCAGCCAGGCGGCCCGCAGCTCGACCACGGCGGCGGCATCGCCGTAACGGGCCCGCAGCTTGAACTCCAGGCGGTTTTCGTTGCGGGCTATGCCCGGCTTCCACTCCAGGCGGTTGTAGAACGATCCCACGCTCTTGTCGTCGGGGCGGAAGCGCAGGTCGCTCTGGATGGCCCCGCCCAGTTCCAGCCGCAGTTCATCGGCCCGGTCCGGGCCGGCCGCCAGCAACACTCCCACGGTCAACAACCCTGCCAGTCGTACGCGCATCGGCCGTCCTCCCGGTCAACACCGCTAGCGGTCCCGCTGCAGCGCCCGCACGGTGAAGAAGCTGTCCTTGATGCCGGTGTTGACTTTCCAGTCCTTGAGCTTCATCACCGTGTAGAGATCGCCCCGGGAGTGATCCACCAGCTTCATGGTGTAGGGCGTGCAGGTACGGCCGTCGTCGCGGCAGTGGTAGTCGTTGCGGTAGTCGGTCTTGAGCTTCTGGCCCTTGGCGTTGAAGAAGCGCAGCTGGTCGGGATGGTGGTTGTCCTTGCGGATGTCCATCTCCATGACCTCGTAGTGGAAGCTCTGGCCGGGACGACGCCGGCACTTGAGCTGGTAGTGGCTGTCGCTCTCGGCGGCCAGGTCACAGTCGAAGACGTCGGCATAGGTGACGATGGCCATCTCGTCGTAGGAGTAGGCCGAGCCCATGAAGCCCTGGTCGCGCACGTGGCTGGCGATGCGCCGCACCCGCCGGTAGGCGGGCAGGTAGATGTACATCTGGTCGAGCGCCCGCACCAGCATGCGCGTGCCCTTGAGATCCCCGGGAGCCAGGAACTTGACCCGGCGGAGCCTGGTGCCCTTGATGTAGACCTCGAGGGTCATGGTGGTGGGGCTCTTGCCCTCCTGGTAGGTGGTCATGTCGAAGACGAAGTACTGGTCGGCAGCGGCGGTCTGCAGGCGATCCAGCTTCTCGATGATCTCCTGGCCGCGCTTGTCGGCGCGGGCCGGGACAGCGATCAGCAGGGTCAGCATCATCACCAGTTGCCAGTGTCCGCATCTGTTCATGTCGTTCCTCCCGTGTATCCGTCCGGCTACTTGCGACAACGCCACGTGCGTGTTCGCAAGCTTCAGCGCCTGGCCGGCCCGGCGGCGGTGTTGGCCTCCCCGGCCGGCAGCGGTTCGTCTTCCTCGGGCTCCGGGTTCCGGTAACTCTCCCGCCGGGCCAGCAGTGGCAACAGCAGGAAGGTGGCCGCCGCCGCCACCAGCATGGCCGCCGCCGTCAGGCCACCCACGTTCTTGAGCGGCCGGGACTCTCCCAGGGTGAGGATGAGAAAGCCCACCGCCACGCAGACCGCGTTTATCCAGATGGCCGGCCCGGTCTCGGCCGCGGCCCGGGCCGCGGCATCGTCCAGTCCCTGTCCCGGGCGTGCCTGCCAGGCCGAGGCCAGGTGCACGGCATAGTCCACCCCCGCTCCCAGCACCAGGCTGGCCAGCATGGCGGTACCGATGTCCAGGCGCACTCCCAGCAGGCCCATGCCCCCGTAGATCACCAGCAGGGTGAACATGGTGGGCGAGCTCACCAGCAGCCCCACCCGCCAGGAGCGGAAGTACCAGGCCATCACCAGCAGCACGAACACCAGGGCAAACACCAGCGAGCGCAGCTGGTTGGAAGTGGCGCTGGCGGACAGGCCGCGGTGCATGACCGGCAGGCCGGTCACCCGGGCCACCACCGGCATGGCGCCGGCCTCGCCGGCGGCGGTGGGCAGGGCCAGCGTGGGCGATTCGTTTTCCAGCAAGGCCATTGATATGTCACGCTCCAGCCGGGCGCGGGCCGGTCCGGCGACCTGCCAGCCGCTGCGGGCCAGGAAGGCCCGGGCCCGGGCTCCGGCCTGGGCCTCCTGCCAGAACTGCTCGAGCGGCTGCTGCAGTGAAAGCAACAGGTCTTCGACCAGCTCCTCGTCGGCCCGCTCGCCCAGTTGCCGGCGCAGCAGATCGCGCAGCTCGTCCTCGCCGGCCGGCGGCCCGGCGGATGCCAGTATCCGGGCCAGCGTTGCCGGCAATCGCCTATCCAAAGAACCCAGGTCCACGGCGCACTCGGCCGAGGCCAGCCAGTGGGCCAGGCGCCGCTCGATCTCGTCCCGGTCGGGCGGGATCTTTTCCTCCAGCGCCGGCAGGGAAGCGGCCACCGCCTGCGGAGCCAATCCCCGTCGGGCGGCCAGGGCGCTCAGGCGCAGTCGTAGTTGCTCGCGCCACAGGCGTCGCCCGGCCTCCCCCGCCTGGGAACGGGTCACCAGCTTGACCGCCGCCGGCACCTGCTCGCGGGTGAGTTTTTCGATCTTCTCCAGCACCTGCTCCACCTGCTCGGCCGCGGCCGGACGCAGCTTGAAGTGCAGCAGGGCCCGGCGCCGGTCCCGGGTTATCAGCTGCTCCACCGCCGGATCGCTGGCCAGCAGGCTGTGCAACAGGGCCACCTGCTGGGGGGTATCGGGAATCCGTCGCTGGCCCACGAAAGCCTCGTTGGCCTGGGCGATGGCCTCGGACACCTGCATGACGTCGGACACCTGCTCGAGCAGCGATACCCGGTCCGCCAGCCGCTGTACCAGGCGCAGCATCGCCGGCTGTCCCAGGTCGGCCTGCAGGTAGACCTGCACGAACAAGGAGCCCCCGAAGTGCCGGCGCATAAACTGCTCGGCCCGGGCCGGCGGGCTGCCGGCAGAGTAGAAGGAGGTGGTGTCCATGGAGGTGCGCACCCGGCCGGTGAAGGCCGCCCCGGCCAGCGCCAGCAGGGCCAGGGCCGCCGCCCAGGCCGCCCGGTGACGTCTCGAGGTCAACGCCAGGCGGCGGCAGGCCGCGCGCAGGACGCCGATGCCGCCCTGGTCGCGACGCAGGCGGGCCACGTACAGCACCGCCGGGATGAAGGTCACCGCCAGCAGCAGTGTGGCCAGGATGCCCACCGAGGTGAACAGCCCGAAGGAACGCAGGGGAGCGATGTCCATGGCCAGGAACGACAGCAATCCCACGGCGGTGGTCAGCCCGGCGGCGATGACCACCGGGGCCGCCTCGGTGACGGTGCGGCGCACCGCTTGCGGGCCGGGCAAGCGGCGGGCCAGGGCGTAGTAGCGGGCCAGGATGTGAATACCGTAGGCCGAACCCACGGCGAAGAGGATGACCGGCATGGACCCCAGCACGATGTTGAAGCGCACCCCCAGCACCGACATCACCGCCAGGGAAAAGAGGATACCCACGCCGGTGGAGAGCAGCACCAGGCCCACGCCGATGATGTCGCGGAAGGCCAGCAAGAGGATGAGCACCACCACCGCCACCGCCCAGGGGGTGAGCCGGTGGATGTCAGAGCGGGTGGACTCGTAGATGTAGGTGGAGACGAAGGGCCCCCCGCCCCAGTACTTGCGTTCACCGGGGAAATGCTCCCGCACCACCTTGCGGATGCGCCCGGCCATGGTCAGGGGATCGCTGCCGTAGGCCAGGAAGCAGTACAGCAGCACCGCGCGCCCGTCACGCGACACCAACCGTCCCAGCACGTGCTCCTTGGACTGGACCCGGGCCCGCAACTCGGCAACCTCCCGCCGGTTGGCGGGAATCCTGTACACCAGCGGCGTGGTCACCACTCCACCCCGGGGATCGGGGGCGAAATCGACGACGTTGCTCATGGTGAGCACGTGGTTGATGCCGCGGGTCTCTTTCAGTTCCCGGGTGGCCTCCTGCAGGCGGCGCAGGAAGTCCGGCCGGTAGACGTCGTCGCTCTCTATCCCCACCAGGGCCAGGTCCAGGGAACCGAACAACCGGTTCACCTGGCGGAAGGTCTCGACGTCGGGATTGTCCTGGGGCAGGAAGGCCAGGATGTCGTCATCGTTCTCCACCTGGGTGGCTCGCAGCACCGACCAGCCGGCCACCAGGACCACCACGGAAATGACCAGCCAGGCGTTGTGACGCCTCGTCAGCCATCTGGAAAACGCCTTCATCATGCCACGCCGTTCCTCTCTGCCTGCTATACCTGCCCGGCCGCGCCGATGTTCATCCCACGGGCGTCTCCGCCGGGGAGGTTGTAGCCCGGGCTGCCACCATCATGCAAGCCCCAGGCCAGGATCGCGGCTCGCGCGGCCTGCTCAACCACTGGAAATACCGGGACAATCACGAAAAGGGAGAGGACATCGCCCGTATTTCACGGTTCGATTCCGCACCCCTGTGCGATGTTCCACGTGTCAGTCGAAGGTTCTCCCGCTGCCGCCAGAGGTATCGGTGACCACCACCTGGCGGATGCCGTGGCGCTCCATGCGCCGCATGAGCTGGAAGCGCGAGATGCCCAGCAGCCGCGCCGCCTCGGTCTTGACCCCGCCGCTGCGCCGCAGGGCATGGAGGATCATCTTCCTCTCCAGGTCCTCCAGGGTGTCCAGGCCGGGCCGGAAGTCGAGCGGCACCGACTCGGCCGGGCCGGGCCTGGTGGCGACCTGGCTGAGCACCCGCCGGGGCAGGTGGCGGGTCTCGACGCGTCCGTCCTCTGCCAGGATGACCGCCCGTTCGATGATGTTCTTCAACTCGCGCACGTTGCCGGGAAAATGGTAGGCCTGCAGGCGTTCCGCCACCTCGTCGTCCAGGGGCTCGATTTGCCGCTCCAGGCGGCGGGCAAACAACGACAGGAAGTGGTTGGCCAGGGCGAGAACATCCTCCCGGCGTTCCCGCAGCGGAGGCACGGTGATGGGAAAGACGCACAGTCGCTGGTACAGGTCCTGGCGAAACTGCCCCGTCTGCACCTTGGCGGCCAGGTCCATGTTGGTGGCCGCCACCACCCGGGCCCGCAGGGCCAGCGGCTTCATGCTGCCCACCCGCTGAAAGATGCGCGTCTCCAGCACCCGCAGCAGCTTGCTCTGCAGGGCGCCCAGTTCGCCGATCTCGTCCAGCAGCAAGGTGCCCTCGCCGGCTTCCTCCATGGCCCCGGCCCGGTCCTGCTCGGCACCGGTGAAGGCACCACGCTGGTGGCCGAACAGCAGGCTCTCGGCCAGGTTGCCCGGCAACGAGGCGCAATCGACGGCCACGAAGGGACTGCCTTCCGGGCGCGACAGGCGATGCAACATGCGGGCGCAGACCTCCTTGCCCACCCCCGTCTCTCCCATCAGCAGCACGGTGGTGTCCGGGGAGGCGGCGATCTTCTCGATCTGCTCGACCACCCGGAGAATGGCCGGGGAGGAGCCGATCAACGCCTGGGGCTTGGCCTCGGGGGGCTGGTTGCTGCGACGGCGCACCTCCTGGCGTCTCTTTACCTCCAGCACCCGCTCCACCAGCGGCCGTACGCTGGGTTCCTTGACCACGTAATCCTCGGCGCCGGAGCGAATGGCCTGCACGGCGTTGGGAATGGCATGGTAGGCCGTCATCACCACCAGGCTGGCACCGGGGCAACGTGACAGCAGGCGGGGAATCAGCTCTATGCCGTCGCTATCGGGAAGGCGATGGTCGAGCAGGATGACATCGAAGTAGCGGCCCGCGGCTTCTTCCAGGGCCTGCGAGCCGCTGAAGGCCAGCCGGCAGTCGATGCCGGCCCGGGCCAGTTCCTCGCCGACGGAGCGACAGTACAGTTCCTCGTCGTCCACCACCAGAACGTCGAAGCCGTTGCCTGTCTGGTTGTGCTCACGTGACGCCACGAAGCGAACCTTCGCACGGCGGGCCGGCCGCCGTCAATGCGCGGGCCCGGCCGGCAGGAACACCTCGGCCCGGCACCCTCCCTCCGGGCGACTGGCCAGGCGAATGGTGCCCCGGTGAGACTCGACGATCTTGCGGCACACTGCCAGCCCCAGGCCGGTGCCGTTGCGCTTGGTGGTGAAGAAGGGCTCGAAGCAGCGCTCGGGCTCCTCGGCCAGCCCCGGTCCGGAGTCGTCCACGGCCAGCCAGACCTCGCACCCCTGCCGCCGGCCCCGGCACACCACCCGGCCGTCGCTGCCGGCCGCCTCCCGGGCATTCATGATCAGGTTGAACAACAACTGCTTCAGGGCATCCTGGTCGGCCTCGACTACCAGGTCGGCCTCGACCCGGTTGACGACCTGCCCGTCGTTCCTGCCGCCTTGCACCATGCGGGCCACCTCGTCGACCAGCTCGGCCAGGCGTACCGGCTCCCGTGCCAGCCGGCTGCCGGGGGCCAGGAACTTTTTGAGGATGTGATCCAGCCTGGCGATCTCTCCCAGCACCCGCTGCAGGGTGCTCCGGTGCCGGGAGTCCGCCAGGTCGGCCGCCAGGCG
>QMME01000024.1 GCA_003647095.1 Deltaproteobacteria bacterium | reverse complement strand
CGGGGTGCTGCCGACTTCTCCTCGGAGCGATCGAGGTAATAGGGGGGACGAGGCAACGGCCGGGGTCGTGGCCGGTAGACCCGTTCGGGAAAAACGGCCACCGCCACCACTCCCACCGTCCAGCTCGAGCCCATTCGTGCGGCGTAGGAATCTTCCACGTCGGAGAAGCGGAAGGCGGCCACCCGGTCCATGCTGGTGCGGAAACCGTCGATGTCCGCGCTCGACCAGGGCTGTATGACGTAGCCACGCTTGCTCAACGAAGCCGCCCGGCCGTCGATGACATCACGGCCATCGACGGAGACGACTGCCTCGATGCGCCGCGGCGAGCGATTGTGTATGCGGACTACGTAACGTTGCCCTCGCCAACCCTCCACGAAGGCCCGACCCCGGTGATGGTAGACCGGCAGTTCCACCCCGTTGACCACCAGGCTCACCTCGTATGCCCCCCGGCGGTTGCTCTCCCAGCCGTGGGCACAGGCAGCCGGCCACAGCAGCCAAAAAACCACCAGATATCGCCATGTTTTCATTCCACACCTCCTGCGCTTCTTCCTAACGACGCACCAGGCTCCCGCCGGATCTGCCGGGCCTGTCCCCACGGATCTGCCGGGCCTGTCCCCAGGTTTTTCCATTTTGTATCAAGCAGATAGAAAAGCCCGGGGCCAGGGGCCAGGCCCCGGGCTCGTAAGAAAACAACCCGATTCTACTGGGGATATATGAAGGTGACGCCGTTGATGTCCGACTGCTCCAGGGTTACCCGGGTGGGGTCGCACTGGCCGATGGCGTAGTACATGGTGGCGTCGGATACATCGGGGTGGTCGAGTCCCAGCAGGTGGCCGATCTCGTGGGTGGCCACCCCCTCGAGGTCGGTAACCGGGTTCGACCAGCAGGAACCCGAGGCGGCCTCGGCATTGGTACCGAAGGCCACCCCGTCGTTGATGACGATGTCGGCGTCGGTCATGCGGTAGAAGGTCACCCCGTTGACGACCACCGACTGGGACTGGGTGTAGACGGGAATGGTGGCTCCCAGGGTGCCGGTGCCCAGGTCACCGTCCGGGTCGTTGAAGGTCATGGTGTTGTAGCCGTCATAGTTGTTGAAGCCGCCCGAGGAAGTATCGCTGAGCTGGGTGAAGGTGATGGTGGCGGTGGTCACGTCCTGCCAGTGCTGGAAGCCCAGGATGAAGGCGTTGCGATCCTCGCCCGCGGGCATACCCGGCTGGCTGTTGCCGGCAACGAAGCGGTAACCCACCGGCATGTCCTGAGCGAACCAGCGGCGCGGCGGATCCAGCAGCTCGAAGACGTCGGTGGTGCCCACCGTCTGGTTGGAGGGTCCGTCGACGTTGTTGCTCTCGTCGGATTCGACCACCGCGGCCAGGGTGTCGCACTGTACCCAGGCGCTGTAGTCGCCGGGGCTGGCATCGTTGAGAACCAGGTCCACGGTTTCGCTGGCGCCCATGGCCAGGCCGTCGTAGCCCTGGTTCCAGTCTCCGTCCTGGCCGGTCGCCGGGGCCGTCTCGCGGTCGATGTAGAGATCCACCCGGAAGGGGGTGACGCAATCGACGTTGCCCTGGTTGGTGACCACGAAGTGGTAGTGGATGTCGTTACCCGCCAGGGAGGTGGTGAACTCGCTGAAGGTCAGGTCCACCTCTCCCCCGGCCAGCCGCAGGGGGAAGGAATCGTTCCAGTGGTTGGTGCCGTCGGTGATGTCGAGATCGAGCAGGTACTGGAACTGGTCGGCGTTGCCGGCGATGCTGACCTGGTAGCCGGAGGCCGATTTCGTCTGCCCGGCGGCGATGGTGCCGTAGCTGCCGCTGTCCTGGGTAACCGTGACGTCGGGATCCGCCGACGACAGGGTGGCGGTGACGTTGCTGGCGTCGATGGCCCCGTCGTTGGCCAGGGTGATGGTCAGCGAGACGCTGTCACCCGGAGAGGGGCTGGCGGGACTCGCGGTGTGCGAGTCGTAGCGCAGCTCGGTGGCCTGGCAGCCCTTGGGGGTTATCATCGCCGACAGCCCCAGGGCATTCCAGGTGGACTGATCGTTGTCCCAGATCAGGCCCGAGTTGAGTGAGGGATTGAGGCCGTCGTCTGTCAGAATGGCGAAGCAATTGTTCTGGTCGGGGCAGCTCATGTCTGATTGTGACTCGATCATCACGAAAAAGAGGTTGTCCTTTTTAAGCGTAATAGGCTGGGAAAGGGTAAAGTTATGAGTATCCGCCGAGGCTGCTTCCCAGTTGCCCTGCCACAATAGCTGATCCGGTTCACCGTTGCGGTAGCTATAGACCTTGGCCCGTACGTTGTATGACGAGGGGGCAGAACCGATGTGGTAAAACTGCGCGTCTATGGAAGTCATGGTGAAGGACGTGGAATCCACGATGAAGTAGTTGCCCATCATGTCGCCGGCAGACAGAGGTACAATGTATTTTGCGTTTCCGCTGTCGGCGGTGAGGTTGTGGTTTTCCTGGCTGCAGCCGGTGCCCTGGATGTAGAGGCCGAAGCCGTCCTGCCAGGTGCCGGTTCCGGCGGAAGAGCCGATGCTCATGGGATAGATGCCGTAGGCTCCGGCGTCGGGCTGCACCGAGAAGGCCGGGGAGCCGCTGGCGCTCGCTCCCTGGGCGATGTTGCCGAAGTCGGCGCTGTCCGAGGTGACCACCATTTCCGCCTCGTCGCAGGTCAGCGTGCCGGCCACCGCGGCGGCGTCGGCAAAGCCGCGGTTGCGCAGCTCCACCGTCACCGAGCTGCTCTGGCCCGGCTGCAGCACCGCCGCGTTGGTATGCGTCGCCAGCTCCAGCCAGGGACCGTCGCCGCAACCTTCCACCCGCAGCATCCAGTTGCCGCCGGTCAAGTAGTACTGGCCGTCGCTGGCATCCTTGAGGACGCTTCCCAGGTAAGGCATCAGCACCGGGGGACTGAACACCGGCAGGAACAGGTCACCGCTGTTGTTGCCGTCGGCCTCCTGGTCCTGGCTGCGCACGCCTACCCAGAAGGCCTGGCCCTGGCTGAAGGTGACCGGGTTGGTGAGCGTAAAGGTGGCCCAGGCCGTCTCCTGGGTGTTCTGGCAGTCGTTGGGATCGCCGAAGACCGCGTCAACCGTCTGGACCGCCGAGGAGGCCAGCTCGGCGCCCGGCTGGCCGTTGTCGTCGGCATAGACGTGGACCGAGTAGTTGCCCTGGTCGCCGCCGCTGCCGCAAGCGAAGTCGAAGAAGGCGGCCTTGGCCTGGATCACGGTGTAGGAGAGAGGCTCGACCACGAACAGCGACAGCCCCTCGTCGGCGGCGTCGAAGCCGTAGGCGCCGCCGAAGGCGTCGCTGTCTATCACCAGCTCGGCGGAAGGATCCACGGTGGTGCAACCGGAGCAGTTTTCGTCGGTGAGGAAGTTGCAGTTGTTGTCGCGGTCGTCGCCGCACAGCTCGGGGGCGCCGGGATAGGTGTCGGCATGGTTGTCGTCGCAGTCGTCGCCGCCACAGGCTTCGTCTCCGTGGCCGTCGTTGTCCTGGTCCTGGGGATCGCCGGTGCAGAAGCCGTTTTCGCAGTGGTCGTTGACGATGCAGGGATCGGCCGCGGTGCAGCTGGCACTGTCGTCCGGCGGGTAGACGCAACCGCTCTGGGGATCGCACTGGCCGTCGGTGGTGCAGGGATTGCCGTCCGAACAGGCCAGGGTGGTGCCCCGGCACAGGCCGGTCTGGCACTGGTCGTTTTCGGTGCAGGCGTTGCCGTCGTCGCAGGGGGTGCCCTCCCCGACATCGGTGTGGGTGCAGCCCTGGCCGCTGAGACAATCATCGGTGGTGCAGGGATTGTCGTCGTCGCAGTCGGGAGCGCCGCTGCCCGGCTGGCACACGCCGTTCTGGCAGGTGTCGTTCCCCGTACAGGGATCGCCGTCGTCGCAGGGGCTGCCGTTGCTCACCGGGTTGTGCTGGCAGCCCGAACCGGCGCTGCAGGAGTCCACGGTGCAATCGTTGCCGTCATCGCAGTCCAGGGTGTCGGAGCCCGGCTGGCAGGTGCCCCCCGAGCACTGGTCGCCCACGGTGCAAGCGTTGCCATCGTCACAGAAGAGAGTGTTCGGCTGGTGCTGGCAGCCCGAGGTGGAATCGCAGGAGTCGGTGGTGCAGATGTTGTTGTCGTTGCAGTCGAGGGCAGTACCCGGCTGGCAGGAACCGCCCGAGCAAGTCTCGTCACCGTTGCAGACGTTACCGTCGTCGCAGTCGCCGTCCACGCTGCAGGTCTGGCAGCCGGGATCGGCGCTGTCGGCCAGGCCGTCGCAGTCGTTGTCGAGGCCGTCCGAGCAGGTAGAGCCGTTGCTGCTGCCCTCGAAAACGCCGGGGTTGATCTGCCCGGCGGTACCGGCGGTGCAGCCGGTGATCGACTCGGAGCCCGAATCGCAGCAGTCGTCGCCCCCCGGACAGCCGGCGGCCACGGCGCCGTCGCCGTCGGCGTCCAGCGGCACGCCCTGGCATCTGCCGCCGCCGCAGACGTCGTTCATGGTGCAGGCATCGCCGTCGTCGCAGACGGCGTTGTTGAAGTCGTGGCTGCAGCCCGCCTGGGGATCGCAGGAGTCATCGGTACAAGGGTTGCCGTCATCGCAGTCGAACTGGCTGGAGCCGCCCACGCACTGTCCTCCCTGGCAGTGGTCACCGTCGGTGCAGGGGTTGCCGTCGTCGCAGGAGGCGGTGTTGTTGTTGTGGATGCAACCCAGTGACGGCTCGCAGGAATCGTCGGTACAGTCATTGCCGTCGTCGCAGTCGCGGGATCCGCCCGGCTGGCACTGGCCCCCCGAACAGGTGTCTCCGGCGGTGCAGGCATTGCCGTCGTCGCAAGGGTCGGAGTTGTTCTCGTGGGTGCAGCCGGTCTGGGCATCGCAGCGATCGGTGGTGCAGACATTGTCATCGTCGCAGGAAATCTCCTCACCACGGCACAGGCCCTGGTGGCATTGATCGTTGTCGGTGCAGGCATTGCCGTCGTCGCAGGCGGCGGCGTTGTTGATGTGCACGCAGCCCAGCGAATCGTCGCAACGGTCGGTGGTACAGATGTTGTGGTCGTCGCAGTCGACGTTGGAATCGCCCTTGCACACGCCGTCGACACAGCGGTCGTTGGTGGAACAGGCCTGGCCGTCGTCGCAGCTGTTGCTGTTGTTGCTGTAGACGCAGCCCCGGGCCGGGTCGCAGCTGTCGTCGGTGCACTCGTTGCCGTCGTCGCAGTAGAGGGGTTCGCCGCCGCCGCACTGGCCGTCGTTGCACATCTCGCCCACGGTGCAGGCGTTGCCGTCGTCGCAGGGGGCATGGTTGTTGACGTGGATGCAGCCTTGCGCGTCGTCGCAGCTGTCTTCGGTGCAGGGATTGTTGTCGTCGCAGTTCATGCTGCTTTCACCCACGCAGACACCGTTCACGCAGTGGTCGTTGGTAGAGCACTGCTGGCCGTCGTCGCAGGGGGAATCGTTGTTGGTGTGGGAGCACTTGCCGGCCACGCAGCTGTCATCGGTGCACTCGTTGCCGTCGTCGCAATCGACGGCCGTCGTGCACTCCACCTGGCCGCCGTCACCGTCGGAGCCGCCGTCGGCCGGCGGGTTGTTGCCCGAGGAACAGCCGGCCAGCAGGCCGGCCAGGACCAGCGACATCCAGGCGGGCGTCGTCTTGAACAGGCGTCTCATTTCCCACCTCCGGCCCGCCGCACCGCGGCGCGGATCTGCTCCAGGGTGAGCACGTTTTCGTTCTTGCTGGTTGCCGCGTCGGCGGCGAAGCCCACTCCCCGCCCGGCCTCCGGGCGCAGGGCCAGCTCTTGCCCGGTTTTCTGGTCGCGCACCAGCTCGAACTTGCCCTGGTACAGGCCCAGGGTGTTGTAGCCGTCACCGTCCCGGCGGGGCTCCAGAAAGACGACTACCCGCTCGCCCACGGAAAAACGCGGGGCTCCGGCCAGCTCGGCCACGACGTTGCCTACCCGGCCGCCGATGGTCTTGATGGTGACCGTGCCCGGGTTCTTGTCGCCCTTGAGCACCTCCGTGGGGGTGACCAGTACCCGGGTGTAGATCTTGGTCTTGGATTGGTTCCACTCGCACTTTACCGAGTTGACCTCGCCCACCAGCACCAGGGGAGCCAGCCGGGACAGATCGTCGACGGTCAAGGGCAGCAATACCGTGGCCGTGGCCGGCAGGGCCAGCAGCCAGGCCAACAGCAGCGTCCAGATGGTTCTAGGTTTCATTTTCCTCGTTCCTCCCGACATTGATTCAAAAAAAACGGGCCCTCCCGGCGGGGAGGGCCCGTGTCTGGGGTTCAGTAGCGGTTGCCGTCGTTGCTCTCGTTGGCCCGGAACTTGGGATAGGAACCGGTACCGTCGTAGAGCCCGGCCGCCCAGTAATAGACGTAGACGTGTCCATCATGGGTGCCGGCATAGACCTGACCGAAGGGATTGCCGTTGCCGTCAACCACGCCCAGGGCGTTTGGCGATGAGGTGATCCAGGCCGTCGCATCATAGGCGCCGATGTAGTCATACCATTCCAGCGTGCCCTGGGGGCCGTAGGCCACCACGAAGGCGGCACCGTTCGACGACTGGCCGTAAGACATGATGAAGCCGCCGTCGTTGGTGAAGGTCACGGTGGAGATGGCCTCGCCGATGGAATAGGCGTTTACACTGGGCGCGCTGCTGCCGTCGAAGACGACGATGTTGAAGTTCTGCCCGGAGCCGCTCGAGGTGGCGTAAATGACGTCGGCGCCGCTGCTGCCCGGGGCCACCGCCACCGAGCGACCATCGACCAACTCGGCCGTGCCGGCACCGTCCGAGGATATCTGCACCGGGAAGCCGGTACCCAGACCGCCGCTGGAGCCGTCCAGGGCGTAGAGGTTGCCATCGTCGCAGCCGATGTAGACGAAGCCCGAAGGTCCCACCGCCGGCGAGCCGTTGCAGCCACCGCCGGTCGAGTAGCTCCAGGCCAGGCTGCCGTCGCTGGTATGCAGCGCCACCACCTGGCCGCTGCCGACACCGCCGACACCGAAGACCACCAGCTCGTCACCGCCGGAACCGATGGGGGCCAGGGCGGGGGAGCTGTCGATCCAGCCGCTTTCCGGGTAGGTCCACTTGGTGCTGCCGTCGGCAGGGTTGAGGGCCACGAAGCCGCCGCCGCGGGTGCCCACGTAAATGGTACCGTCGGCACCCACCGCCGGGCTGGAACGCACCTCGGTGCCGTTCAGCACCTGCCATAGCAGCGCCGGGTCGGGGTCGCTGTTGCCCCCGGCCGCCGTCTGGTAGGCATATACCCCGGACTCGCTATCCCCGGATCCGGCGGCGACGCCGATGTACACCGCGCCACCGTCGGGAGAGAGCGCCGGCGAGCTCTTGTCCCCGCCGACGACGTCGAACCAGGCATAGCCGCTGAAGTCCGGCAGAACCTCGTCGATGTAGTCGGAGGAAGGGACGAACACCGCACCCGTGGACGGATCGACGGCGGGGCTGGCATCGAGGTGATCGGCGAAGGTGTTGTACTCGGCCAGGCGCAGGCCGTAGCCGGCTTCTCCCGGGGTGCAGTAGGTGCGGGTCATGAAGTCGATGGAATTGTCATCGCTGTCCAGGTAGGTGCCGTTGCTGTTGTCGTAGCGACGGGCCAGGCAGTAGGTGATGTCGTAGGTGGTATCGTAATCGGCGCTGTCGGCCGGGTTGCCCTCGCCAGCGGCATCGCCTTCGTAGGCCAGGGCGTCGACCGTGGTAATGCCCGCCCAGCGTATCTGCACCCCGTCGCCGTCGTTGTTGGTGCCGTTCTGCAGGTCGGCATCGTCGGTGAAAATGTCCACCAGGGAGGTGTCCCAGGCGGTGTCGGTGCGGGCCAGCACCAGGTGGCCGTTGGCCGGCAGGGTGTAGCCGCCGAGATCGATCTCCATGTACTCGCTATCGGTGCTGCCGTTGTAGCCCACGATGGAATAGTGATCCAATACCAGGTCGGCGGGACCGAAGATCTCGATGTAGGCGTAGAGATCCGGGTTGCCGTCGCTGTCGTAGAGTACCTTGCTGATCACCAGGTTGGCCGGTGGTTCTGTACTCACGCAGGCGGCCTGGTGGCAGACCTCGCTGCCGCTGGTGCAGGTCTGCTGGATCTTCCACTCGAAGCAGGGGTCACTGTCGCCGTCTGCGGCGCAGATCTCCACGGCGTCGTTGCTGGCACTGCACTGCAACTCGTTGGGGGTACAGTCGTCGGTGCAGACGACCACGCACTCGCCGTTCTGGCACTCCTCGTTGCCGGCGCAGGCGTTGAAGGACCCCAGGTCCAGGCAGGAGTCGGCGTCGAGCTGATCGCACAGGCGCCAGCCGGAGGTGCCGTCGCAAACGGTGGTGCCGGCCTGGGCACACTCGTCGGCGCAATCCAGGGCGCAAGTGCCGTTGGAGCAGACATAACCCGAATCGCAGTCGGTGCCGGTGTCCCACTCCAGGCAGGAGTCACTGTCCCAGTTGCCGCAGATCTGCCAGGTGTCGCTGTCCAGGCACTGCTTGGCGCCGCTGGTCGGGCACTCGTTGCTGCAATCGTCGCGGCAGTCGTTTATCGCCGGGTCGCATATCTGGCCGGTGGGGCAGAGGTTGTCGCCGCTCCATTCCAGGCAGGGGTCGGCGTTCCAGTTGCCGCACACCTGGTAGCCGCTGTTGTCGTCGTTGCAGCGCTGGGAGGAGGCCGGGCCGCAGGCGTCCTGGCAGTTGACCACGCACTGGGCGGTGGTGGGATCGCACACCTCCCAGTCCTCGCAGGGCTGTTCGCCGAGCCAGTCGCGGCAGGAATCGCCGTCGCCGGCCTCGCCGCACTCGTGCCAGCCGGCACCGAAACACTCGCGCTCGCCCACTTCGCAGTCGTCGGTGCAGGTCTCCGAGCACTGCCCGTTGGAGCAGCTCTGCCCGCTGGGACAGGTGGTGATGGGGCTCCACTCCAGGCAGGAGTCGCTGTCGTACTCGCCGCACACCCGGTAGCCGGGATTGCCGCTGGCGTCGTTCTGGCAGATACGCGCGCCCTGGGGCTCGCACTCGTTCTTGCAGTCTTCGACACAGGAGCCGTTTTCACACTTCTCGTCGTCGCCGCAGGTGTCGATTACCCCCCATTCCAGGCAGGGATCGGCGTCGTAGTTGGCGCACAGCTCGATGTCGTCGCCGCGGTCGGAACAGCGCCGTTCCCCGGACTGGCAGGCGTCGCTACAGGCCGTCTCGCAGCGCCCGGTATCGGGGTTGCAGACTTCCCAGCTCTGGCAGTCGGTGATGTCGGACCAGTCCAGGCACAGGTCGGCGTCGTACTGGCCGCAGCCGCGCCAGCCGGCCCCGTCGCAGGTGCGCTGGCCGGTGGTGCAGTCGTCGCTGCAGTCGGGGGAGCACTGGTGGGTGCGGGCATCGCAGGTCTCTCCGCTGGAGCAGGGGTAGAAGCCACCCCATTCCAGGCAACCGTCGGAATTGTGGTCACCACAGGTCTCGACGCCGTTGCGGGGCGGTGGTGCGCAACGCTGCGCGTCCTTGGTGTCGCAGGTATTGCTGCAGGAGGCCACGCACTGGCCGTCGACGCAGGTCTGGTTGCTCGGGCAGGCCTGCAGCGGGCCCCAGTCCAGGCAGTCGTCCTGGTCGTATTCGCCGCACACCCGGTAGCCGTTGGCGCCTTCCTTGTCGCAGGCCTGTTCGCCGCTGCGCAGGCACTCGTCGCTGCAGGAGGTCACGCATTCGCCGTTGGCGCAGATCTGCCCGCTGGGGCAGGCCTGGGGCGGACCCCACTCCTTGCAGGTGTCACCGTCGGGATCGCCGCAGACCTCGAACGTGTCGTTGCTGCCGCTGGAACAGCGCTTCTGCCCCTCGGTGCATTCGTTCTGGCAGGCGACGCAGGTGCTGTTCTGGCAAGTCTGCCCGCTGAGGCAGGTGATGCCGCAGCCGCCGCAGTTGTTGCGATCGCTGCTGCTGTCCACGCACACGCCGCCACAATCGATCTGACCCACCGGGCAGGAACTACCCGAGCCGCCGCAGCCGCCGGCCAGCAGCAACAGCGACACCAGGGCCGAAGACATCGCCACGTAAACCCTGTTCATCTCGAAAACCTCCTTGGTAATTGACACCTGCACCACGCGTTACGGAAAACTTTACCGTTCTCCAGAAAGGGACTGCATATTGACGTCATTACCCTCCGGCGTCAAGGTCCCCAGCCTGCCCAGGCCCCGGGCGATACGCTTCCGGTCGGGACCCAGCCATACCAGCAGGAAGGCTGCCGTGGCCAGCAACAGGGCGGCCAGCAAGGCTCCCGAACCCAGCAGGCGCGCCACCAGGCCGTACAGGGCCAGTGATACTGCCAGCGCCCAGCTCATGACCGAGCCGGCGGTATAACGGCTGAGATAGACCGCCTGGCGCCCGAGGGGAGCCGGTACGCCCCGGGGCAACCCCCAGCCGGCCAGTTGCCGCTCGCCGGCGCGGGCCACCCGCCCGGTGTCCAGCAGGCGCAGGCGCAGCAGGGGAATCACCACCAGCGCCACCAGTAGACCGGCGAGCAGCAGCAGGTATTCACCCGGCCCCGGGGGCAGGCCCAGGGACGCACGCTCGAAAGGCGGTGACAGCCAGATGACGACGGCTGCCAGTACCACCAGCAGCAGCAGGAAGACTACGTGGATGCGGCGCAGGGTGGCAAACTGTTGGCTGGCTACCTCGGCCACCAGCGGGTGAAGCCCGGTCCAACCGGGGTTGCTGGCATGACCGGCCATGACGGCTTCAATCCATGGAGCGGCGCCCGTTCAGGGCCCGGTTTATGGTGGAGCGATCGACGTATTCCAGCTCGCCGCCCACCGGCACCCCGGAGGCGATGCGGCTGACCCGTAGTCCCAGGGGTTCGATCTTCTGCTTGAGGTACAGGGCGGTGGCCTCGCCTTCCACCCCGGCACCGGTGGCCAGGATGACCTCGACGAACTCGCCGGGCAGGCGTTCGAGCAGTTGCCGGATGCGCAGTTGCTCCGGCCCGCGGCCGTCGAGCGGGCTGAGCACCCCTCCCAGCACGTGGTACAGGCCGCGGTAGGCTCCCGAGGCCTCGATGGCGATGAGATCGGCCACCTTCTCCACCACGCACAGCAGGCTGCGATCGCGCCGTTCGTCGCGACACAGCTCGCAGGGTTCCAGCTCCGAGAGATTGCCGCATACCGGGCAGGGGCGGACTTTGTCGACGACCTCGGCCAGGGTCCGGCCCAGGGCCCGGCCGTACTCGGGCGGGGCCGACAGTATGTAGTGGAGCAGGCGCGTGGCCGTCTTTTCTCCCACGGTGGGCAACTGGCGCAGCAGATCGAGCGCTCTGTGCATGACGTCGGACATGAAGATGCTCAGCCGCCTTGTCCCAGCAGCCAGTCCAGGCCCGGGGGCAGCAGCCCTCCGCCCAGCCCGCCCAGCTGCTCGGCGCGGGCCCGGCGGAATTCCGCCAGGGCGGAGTTGACCGCCGCCAGCACCAGGTCCTGCAGCATGTCGCGGTCACCCTCCGACAGCAGTTGCTGCTCTATCTGCAGGTCGCGCAGTCGTCCGGCGCCGTCCACCACTGCCTTGACCATGCCGCCGCCGGCGCTGGCCGGGAAGGTGCGGCCGGCGAACTCGGCCCGGCTCTGTTCCAGGCGGCGGGCGAACTCCTGGGCCTGTTGCAGCAGTTGCTCCATGCCGGGGATGTTCATCCCTCCACCTCCGGCTTGGGGCGTACCTGTTCGACACTGGCGCCGAAGACGCGGATGGCCTCCTGGACCATGGGGTGGGCCAGCGACTGCTCGCGCAACTTCTGCTCGTCGGCCTGGCGCATGTCCTCCCAGGCCTGGGCCAGCGTGGTCCCCTGTCCTGGCCGCCGCTCCTCGATCACCAGCCGGGTGGGAGTCGCGAAGAACTCTTCCAGCAGCTTTTCCATTTCCCGCCGCTTCCCGTCGCCCTGCAGCTGCTCGGCGAAGAAGGAATTTCCCTCCAGGGCCAGGCGCACCCGGCCGGGGCCCACCTCGAGCGGCACGGCATGGTTGAGTACCGAGCCCAGCCCGGGACGTTTCCGGGAGACGAAGGCCACCAGCCGCGCCCATTCCGGCGAAAAACCCTCCGGTACCGGCCCGGGCTCGGTCGCGGCCGCCGTTCCGGCGGCATCGGTCGCCTGCGGAGCAGGTGCCGGCGGGGGGCGGGAACCGTGGCGCCGGGCCTCTGTCCGCTGGCCGGAAGCCCGGGCGCCGCCGGTGGGTATGCCCCCCGCAGGACGCCCGCCACCGCCGGAGCCGTCGCCCGAGCCGGCCAGCTGTTCCACCTTCTGGACCAGTGAGGCCAGGTCCGCCAGCGGTTCCAGGGTGGCCAGCCGCAACAGTGCCGTCTCCACCACCAGGCGCGGCACCGGGTGCCGGGCCAGATCTTCCAGGGCCCGGGACATGACATCGAAGATCTGGTACCAGCGCACCCGCTCGGCCTTTTTCGCCTGGGTGCTCAGGCGGGAGCGGGTTTCCGCCAGGGCGTCGACCAGCTTGTCGGCCTCGCTGTCCAGGGTACGGTAGAGCAGCAGGTTGCGCACGTGCCACAGGAGCCCCTCGACGAAGCGCTTGAGGTCGTGGCCGGCGGTGAAGAGCCGGTCCACGACCTCCACCAGTTCCTGGCCGCGACCGGCCAGGAGGTGTTCGATCACCTCGAAGAACAGCTCGTCTCCTGTCAGGCCCAGGGCCTCGGCAACGCGCTCGCTGGTGATGTCGTCGCCGGCGAAGGCCATGACCTGGTCGGCCAGGCTGAGGGCGTCGCGCATGGAACCGGCCGCCTCGCGGGCAATCAGGTGCAGCCCCCCGTCCTCGACCCGGGCTCCCTCGGCCTCCAGGACCCGGCGCAGGTGCTTCTCGATGAGTCCTGCCGGCAGGCGCTTGAAGTCGAAGCGCTGGCAACGCGACAGCACCGTCAGCGGAATCTTGTGCGGTTCGGTGGTGGCGAAGATGAACTTGACGTGGGCCGGTGGCTCCTCCAGCGTCTTGAGCAGGGCATTGAAGGCACTGGTGGAGAGCATGTGTACCTCGTCGATGATGTAGATCTTGAAGCGGCTGGAGCCGGGCAGGTAACGCACGTTCTCGCGCAAGGCGCGCACGTCGTCCACGCCGGTGTTGGAAGCGCCGTCGATCTCGAACACGTCGGAAGCGCGACCTTCGTTTATCTCCTGGCAACGCGGGCAGGTGTTGTCGGGTTCCGGGGTGGGGCCCTTGTCGCAGTTCAGCGCCTTGGCCAGCAGGCGGGCGACGGTGGTCTTGCCCACTCCGCGAGCCCCGCAGAACAGGTAGGCATGGCCCACCCGTTCCAGGCGAATGGCGTTCTGCAGGGTGCGGATCACCCCCTGCTGGCCGACGACCTGTTCGAACGTTTGCGGTCTCCACTTGCGGGCCAGGACCAGGTACGACATGAACACCTCACGGGGTACTGAACGACAAGTTCCCGGGGGAACTTGGTAATAACGAAAAAAGGGACGGTCAGGCGAGCCTGCATCACACGGACGATGATGCTACCGCTGCTCCCTTCCGGGCCTGACGGGGTTTGCAACCCGCCGTTGCGCAGGACCCGACCGTCCCAAACGAAACCCAGACGGAGAGAGAGGGATTCGAACCCTCGGTACCTGACGGTACGCACGATTTCCAGTCGTGCCCCTTCGGCCTCTCGGGCATCTCTCCATCAGTTGACCTCCGGCAACGACCGGCTGGGTATCCCCGTCCGCGGCCACGGAGAGAGAGGGATTCGAACCCCCGGTACCCGGAGGGTACACCTGCTTTCGAGGCAGGCGCCTTCGACCACTCGGCCATCTCTCCAACAAGACGGGGCACGGTGCTCGTTCAGCGGCGTTGCCGAAAGAAGCGGCGCAACAACTCGGCGGCCGGCTCGGCCAGCACGCCCCCGACGACCTCGAAGCGGTGGTTGAACCGCTCATCCTGGCCCAGCTGGTACAGCGACCGGGCGGCTCCAGACTTGGGATCCGGGCAAGCGAACACCAGACGCTCGATGCGGGCCGATATCATGGCCCCCATGCACATGGGACACGGTTCCAGGGTGACCACCAGGCTGCAGCCGCTCAACCGCCAGCGGTCGAGGTGGTGCGCGGCCTGCCGCAGGGCCAGTACCTCGGCATGAGCCGTCGGGTCGCGCAGGGCTTCCTTGCGGTTTCTTCCCCGGCCGACGACCCGGCCGTCACAGACCACCACCGCGCCCACGGGCACTTCCTGTTCGGCGAAGGCGCGGTGGGCCTCCTGCAGGGCCTCCCGCATCCACTGTTGTTGTTGTTCCGGTGTCATCGCGGCTCTCAAACGCGCTCAAGAGGATTCGAACCTCTGGCCTTCGGATTCGTAGTCCGATGCTCTATCCAGCTGAGCTATGAGCGCATGTTACGGAGAGAGAGGGATTCGAACCCTCGGAACGCTTTACACGTTCACTGGTTTAGCAAACCAGCGCCTTCAGCCACTCGGCCATCTCTCCTTCTGGGCCGCCCGGCCGGGGAAGATCAGCTTCCATTGCCAAGGAACAAGTACCGCCACGCGGCGGGTCTTTGCATCTAGCATCGGCGCGGGCGGCTGTCAAGCGAGAGCGGGAGTAAAAAAGTGGGCCCTCAAGGTTCCCGGGTGTCGGGGGGGATGGGGACGCACCCGGCCACACAAGAAGGCCCTAACTGGTTTTCATTCATCACCCCCCTGCCAGCGACGTTGCCCCAACTTGGTTGCTTCGCGCATGCCGCCTTGATCCTAGTATGACACAGTATGCGCCGTTGTCAACCCTCCTGTCGCGCCGGGGAGACGTTCCGCCTGGCCGGAGCCAAAATGGTGTAGAATGGCGCCAAGACAGCAAAAAACGGAGGGAGAGGGATTCGAACCCCCGAGGGCTTTCGCCCTAACGGTTTTCAAGACCGCCGCCTTCGACCACTCGGCCATCCCTCCACGGGGTGCATTTTCCCCGCTGGCCGCCCGGCTGTAAAGGAATGTTTGCCCCCCGCGCGTCACCTGCATCAGGAGCGCAGAGTTCTGAGTCAAGAGCACGGACCGGAACCACAGCGCCCCTCTCCACGTTGGAGAGGGGTTGTCTGTGCAGCCAGGAACCGCGCGGGGGTGAGGTCTGCGGGCAACGCGGAAGATGGTTGGGTTGACCGGGTGTCACGGGTGGGGGTCGGGGAGGGTGAAATCGGCCACGGGGTTGACAGGTTGCGCTGCCGGGTGATAGCTGTTTCTCAACGGGAGGAATGGCGTTTCATGCAACTGGTGGCGGCCGGCAAGACTGACGTGGGCGTCAAGCGCTCGCATAACGAGGACAACTTCCTCACCCTGCCCGAGGAACACGTCTTCGTGGTGGCCGACGGCATGGGTGGGCACAGCTCCGGCGAAATCGCCTCGCAGATCGCCGTCGAGGGCATAGCCAATTTTTTCAAGGCCACCCGCCAGGACGAGGACATCACCTGGCCCTACAAGATGGACAAGAACCGCCCCTACGACGAAAACCGCTTCATCATGTCCATCAAGCTGGCCAACCTGCGCATCTTCGAGGCCTCCCAGCGCGAGTCCCGCTACCGGGGCATGGGCACCACCATCGCCGGCATGAACTTCGTCGAGCGCGACATCCTGGTGGCCCACGTGGGCGACAGCCGCGTCTACCGCATTCGCTCCGGCAAGATCGACCAGCTCACCGAGGATCACTCCCTGCTCAACGACTACATCAAGGCCAAGAAGCTCACCCAGGAAGAGATCGACAATTTCCCCCACAAGAACGTCATCGTCCGCGCCCTGGGAATGAAGGAGACCGTGCTGGTGGATCTCAGCCGCCTGCCGGTCCAGCCCGGCGACGTCTACCTGGCCTGCTCGGACGGTCTCAGCGGCATGGTCACCGACGAGCAGATCCTGGACGTTGTCAACAACAACTCCGATCTGCACCAGGTGACCGAGATCCTCATCAAGATGGCCAACCAGGCCGGCGGGGTGGACAACATCACCGCGGTGCTGGCCCGGGTGGAGTCGGTCTGAGCGCTTCCGGCGGGATTTCCGCAAGCACATTTACAGGAGTTACCACGGCTCGTTGCAGCCGCGCCCCCGCCGTTGCCCGAGCCCCCGGCCATAGCACCGATTGGGAGACCTCGGCTCCCCCGTCGACCCGCGCCCCTGCCCCCAGGATCACCTGCGGGCCCACGCGGGAGCCCGGTGCCGCCGTCGCCTCCCGGCCCCAGAGCACGCCGTCGCGCCACTCGTCGCCGGGGGGCGGGTCCAGTTGCGAAGGGCGGAAACGCCCGGAAGCGATCTCCAGGTTGGCCCGCAGGTAATCGGCCGGGGTGCCCAGGTCGAACCAGGGGCCCCGGTAGGCGTAGCCCGCCACCGGCAGGCCGGCGGCCAGCATGGCCCGGTAGCCTTGATCGTTTATGCAGGAGAAACCCGAGGCCGGCAGGAAGTCGAATACCGTGGGCTCGAGCACGTGGAGGCCGCAGAACATCACCTGCCGGACCCGGCCGCGGGCCGGCCGGGTCACGTCCTTGAATTGAACCAGTTGCTGTCGCTCGTCCAGGCCCAGGGCGGTGTAGGGGCCACCGGCCGGCAAGGGCCGCACCACCATGGTGGCACAGGCCCGCCGCTCGCGGTGGAAACGCAGCACCCGGCCGAGATCCAGGTCGCAGAGCACGTCGCCGTTGAGCAGGAAGAAGGTGTCATCGCGCAAAAACTCGTGCAGGCGTACCAGGCCGCCGCCGGTCCCCAGGATGGTCTGCTCGGGCGAGTAGGTGATCTCCAGGCCGCAAGAGTTTTCCCCGGCCAAGGCCGGGGGGATGAGTTTACCCAGGTGATGCAGGTTCAGGGCCGCCTGGTGCACCCCGGCCCGTCGCAACAAGGCCAGCTGGTAGGAAACCAGCGGCCGGTTGGCCACGGGCACCAGGGGCTTGGGCAGCTCGTTGGTGAGCGGGCGCAGGCGGGTGCCCAGGCCGGCCGCCAGAACCATGGCCCGGGGTGGAGGCCGTCGCATCACCGAAGCTCCTCGACCACCGCGGCCAGCACCCGGCGGCAGGGCTGGTACTCGGGCAGGCGCTCGAAAGCCTGCCGGGCGTAAGCCAGGGAGGGGGCAATGAAGGGCAGGAAGTCCGGGTTGTTCTTCACCCGCTCGATGAACACGAAGCGGCCGGCATCCTTGAGCTTGCGCTGCAGCGTCTGCAGGTCGAACTGCCGGCGCCAGGTGTCCGCCGGGGGGCGCTTAAGATCGCGGGCGCTGCACAGCTCGAGGTAGTAGTCGATGAGCTCGTCCAGCAGGTCGTCGTCGAGCACCACGTAGGAATCGCGCAGCAGGGCCACCAGGTCGTACACGGCCGGGCCCATGAGGGCATCCTGGAAATCGATGAGCACCGGGCCCCGCGGAGCGAGCATGATGTTGCGGCTCTGGAAATCACGGTGCACCAGAACCCGCGGCCAGGAGGCGATCTCTGCGGCCAGGCGGTCGAAGGCCTGGCCCACCACCCGGGCCGGTTCGCCCTCCAGCCGCACGCCGCGCTGTTCGTCCACCAGGTACTCGAGAAAGTGATCCAGCTCCCAGCGCAACAGGTCGTACTCGAAGGCCCGGCGCCTGCCGATGCAATCGGGGCCGGGCCCGGCGGTGCGGGCCTGGAAGTCGACCAGCAACTCCACCGCCTGCCGGTAGCGGCGGCGCCGGTCCTCCCGCCCGGCCCCGTGCACGGCCCGGGCCAGGGTCGTATCGCCGACGTCCTCGAGCAGCACCACCCCGGCGGAGACGTCGCTGGCCACCACCCGGGGCACGGGCAGGCCCGCGGCCTCGAGAGCCCGCTGCATGTCCAGGAAGGGCAACTCCTCGGGCTCGGGCCCGCTCATGGCCTCTTCCGAAAAGCGGGCCCGCTCGTCGGCCAGCAGCATGGCCACCAGGCTGGCGCCCGAGGCGAAGCCGCCCAGGCGCACGTAGCGCCGGGCCGAGGCATCGCCGTGTAGCGGTTGCCAGGAAAGCTCCCCCCCCAGGCGCCATGGCTCGTCCAGGCGCTGCAGAAGTAGTTTTACTTCTTTCCTGCCGGTCGGCATGAAGCCAGCATAAAAGCACCGCCGGCCGGGATCAACCTTAACGCTGCCAGAACACCCGCAGCCCGGTGAAGGCCGGGGAGACCTCGTCCTGGGTCTCCAGGGTGATCTCCACCTGGATCCATCGTCCCGGGGGCACCTCGGCGGAGATGTCCGCCGTCCAGGGCGGCGGCTGGGCCGGGTCGGCGTCGTGGTAGGGAGACCAGCCGGCCCCGGCCAGCGCTCCTTCGCTGGCGGCGCTGCGGGCCCGCACGCGGATCTTGTCGTCGGTGGCCAGGGAACCCGACCATTCCAGCCGGTCCCAGCGGGCACCGTCGTAGCCGGAATCGTAATCCACCGTCCAGGTGCCGTGCTTGAGGGTGACCGTGCGCAGCTGGTAGCCGGTCATGTCGGAGTAGGTGTAGGGATTGCCGCCCACCGAGAAGGTGGCCAGCAGGTTGCCGTTGAGGTCGTACTTGCTTGCATGGCCGCTGGTGTAGGCGATGGCCCAGATGTTGTCGTCGAAGTCCACGGCCATGCCCAGCGGCCCCGAGGCCCCGGCCCCCAGGGCGAACTGGCCCAGGTGGGTGCCGTCGGGGGAGAACTTGCTGACGGAGTTGTGTTCCCACTCGGCAAACCAGATGTTGTTTTCCTGGTCCACCGCCACCCCGCGGGTGCGCCCGCCCGAGGTGTCGCCCACGGTGCGGCCGAAGGTGCTCACCACCCCGGTCTGGCCGTCGACGCGGATGGCCGCGGTGGCTCCGCCCGACCAGTTGCCCAGCCAGACGTTGTTGTTCTGGTCGATGGCGATGCCGTAGGTGCTCAGGCCGGGATCGACCGAGTCGACGATCTGGCAGGTGGCGGTGTTTATCTTGCGCAGGGGGCCGCTGCCGAGGGTGGAGATCCACAGGAAGCCGTTGCCGTCGATGGCCGCCCCGTAGGCGTGGCTGCCTTGAAGGTCGACGTCGCACAGCTGCACGCAGCGGGGGGTGCCGTCGGGGTTGTCCTGGACCTGGGAGCCGGAGAACTTGTAGATGTGGCCACCGCTCCAGGATCCGATCCAGGCGTTGCCGTCGGCGTCGATGGTCACCGCCCGCACGGCTACCGATGAGCCGGTGACGTCGGCGCGGCAGATGAGGTTGCCGTCGGCGTCCAGGTGCACGGCGTTGCCGTGCCGGGGATCGCCGGCGTCGCAGCTAGAGAGGATGTTGCGGCAGCCGCGGTTGCCCACCCAGACGGTGTTGTCCACGGCCACGGCGGTGCGCGAGGGGCTCCAGCCCCAGGAGGAGTAGACGCCGATGAGCTGGTTGGTATGGGTGTCGAACTTGCGCACGGTGTGGCAGACGCCGTACTCGTCGTTGGTGTCGTAGGGATGGTAGCAAGGGGGATCGCTGTCACAACCGGCCGCCGGATCGCAATCGACATTGGTGCCGGCGATCCAGATGTAGTGCGGCGACTGGGTGGTGGAGTCCAGGCGCAGCTCGTCCGGGTCGGCGGAGTTGCTCACCCCGTCGGCATCGCCGAAGGTCCAGTCGTCTTCGCCTTCCCATCCTTGCTCGTAGCAGCTGTCGCCGCAGGTGCCGCAGG